>CAZQPN010000221.1:0-532 GCA_964595215.1 uncultured Rubrivivax sp.
ATCCCCTACGACATCCGCATGGGCGTGTGGGTCACGGTCGAGGGCGAAACCGACTACATCCGCCACTGCTTCGAGGAATACAAGGCCCACACCGACCCCAGCGGGCGCTACTTCACGCTGTACAAGCGCTGGCACCTGATCGGGCTGGAAGTCGGCTACTCGGTGGCCAGCGTGATGCTGCGCGGCGAGCCGACCGGCGTGGCCACGGGCTGGCACGCCGACGTGGTGGCGACTGCCAAGCGCGACCTGCGGCCCGGCGAGGTGCTCGACGGCGAAGGCGGCTACACCGTCTGGGGCAAGCTGCTGCCGGCGGCGGCGTCGCGCGCGCTGCGCGGCGAAGGCGGCCTGCCGCTCGGCCTGGCGCACGGCGTGACGCTGCTGCGGCCGGTGCCCCAGGGGCAGATGCTGACCTGGGCCGACGTCGAGATCGACACTGCCACGCCGGCTTACCGCCTGCGGCGTGAGATGGAGCAGATGTTCGCCGGCTGAGCGCCCGGCCGGCGTGGCGCTGCTGCGCCGGCCCTCACTCGTG
>CAZQPN010000221.1:542-5314 GCA_964595215.1 uncultured Rubrivivax sp.
AGCGCCTCGATCGGGTCGAGGGCGGCCGCCCGCCGCGCCGGGAAGTAGCCGAAGACGACGCCGATGGCGGCGGCAAAGGCGAACGACAGCAGGTTGATCGACAGGTCGAAGACGTAGGGCACGCCCATCAGCGAGGTGATGCCGATCGATGCCCCGGTGGCGATGACGATGCCGACCACGCCGCCCAGCGCGGCCAGCACCACCGCTTCGATCAGGAACTGCAGCAGCACCTCGTGGCCGAGCGCGCCGATGGCCAGCCGGATGCCGATCTCGCGCGTGCGCTCGGTGACGCTGACCAGCATGATGTTCATGATCCCGATGCCGCCCACCAGCAGGCTGACCGCGGCCACCGCGCCGAGCAATGTCGTCATCACCTGCGTCGTGCCCGACAGCGTGTCGGCGAGCTGCTTGGTGTCGAGCACGTTGAAGTTGTTCTCTTCGCTCTCGGCCAGCTTGCGACGCTCGCGCAGCAGCCGCGTCAGGTCGGCCTTGATCGCCTCGGCGTCCACGCCGTCGGCCATCGAGATCAGGAGGGTGCCGACGTTGAGGTTGCCGGTCAGGCGCCGCTGCACGGTGTTGATCGGCATGACGACGAGGTCGTCCTGGTCCTGGCCGATGCCGCCCTGGCCCTTGGACTGCAGCAGCCCGACGACCTCGCAGCTGATGTTGCGCAGGCGCAGGCGCGCACCGATCGGCTGCTCGGTGCCGAACAGCTCGCGCCGCACGGTGGCGCCGACGACGCACACCGACGCGCCGGCACGCAGTTCGGCCGCCTCGAGCACGCGGCCGTCGGCCAGCGTCCAGTTGTTGGTCTCGAAATAGGCGTTGGTCGTGCCCTGCACCACGGTCGACCAGTTGCGCGCGCCGTAGACCGCCACCGCGCCGGTCGACGCCTGCGGCGCCACCGCGCGCACGCCGGACACCTGGAGCGCGATGGCGTCGGCGTCCGCCTGGCGGAACGGCGGCGAGCCGGCGGCGTCGCGGCCCGGGCCCATGCGCTGGCCGGGGCGCACCATCAGCAGGTTGGTGCCCAGGCTGGTGATCTGGTCGGAGATCGCCTGCGTCGCGCCCTGCCCGATGGTCACCATCGTGACGACGGCGGCCACGCCGATCACGATGCCCAGGATGGTCAGGAAGCTGCGCAGCAGGTTGCGGCGGATCTCGCGCAGCGCCAGCAGCAGCGTGTTCCACCACATCAGCCGGGCTCCCGCGCCGTCGCCACCGCCGCGGCCGCCGTGCCCGCCGTGTTCGCGCCGTCCGGGGCGGCCGCGGTCGGCGGCCCGCTGCTCGCCGCCACGGCCTCCTGCCGCCGGTCGCTCTCGATGCGGCCGTCGACGAAGCGAACGACGCGCCGCGCAAAGGCCGCCATGTCCGGCTCGTGCGTGACCATCAGCACCGTGATGCCGCGTTCGCGGTTCAGCGCCGCCAGCAGTTCCATGATCTCGCGCCCGCGCTGGGTGTCGAGGTTGCCGGTCGGCTCGTCGGCCAGCAGCACGGTCGGCCGTGTCACGAGCGCGCGGGCGATCGCCACGCGCTGCTGCTGGCCGCCCGACAGCTCGGACGGCGTGTGCCGCTCGCGCCCCTGCAGGCCGACCGACGCCAGCGCGTCGCGCGCCGCCGCGTGGCGCGCGGCGGCCGACTCGCCGCGGTACAGCAGCGGCAGTTCGACGTTTTCCTGCGCGCTGGTGCGCGGCAGCAGGTTGAAGCCCTGGAAGACGAAACCCAGGTGACGGCGGCGCAGCAGCGCACGCTGGTCGCGGTCGAGCCGTTGCACCGGCACGCCGCGGAACCGGTAGGCGCCGGCGGTCGGCGTGTCCAGGCAGCCGAGGATGTTCATCGCGGTCGACTTGCCCGACCCGCTCGGCCCCATGATGGCGACGAATTCGCCTTCGTCGATGTCGAGGTCGACGCCGCGCAGCGCGCGCACCTCGGCCTGGCCACTGCCGTAGACCTTGGTCACGCCGCGCAGGCGGATCAGCGGCGTGGCGCGCCCGGCATCCGCCGCCGCGGCACCGTCGCGACCTTCTGCGATGACCGAGCCAGACGTCGGGTCGCTCACTTCGCGTCGCCCGTGGTCCGGCCGACGATGAGCGCCATGCCGGGCTGCAGCGCCTCGCTCGTGACCTCGGTCACGCGCCCGTCGGTGACGCCAGGCGTCACCGGCATGGCGCGCGGCTGCCCGCCGTCGAGCACCCAGACCTGGCGCACCTGGGCGATGTCGGTGCCAGCGCTGCGGCTGCCGCCGCCCGGTCGCCGCGGGATCATGCTCGAGACGATGCTGTTGCCGCCGGTGGCGGGCGCCGCGGCGGCGCTGGCCGGCGTGTAGCGCAGTGCGGCGTTGGGCACCAGCAGCGCGTCGCTGCGCTCGACGGTGGTGATGGTCGCGGTCGCCGTCATGCCCGGGCGCAGCGACAGGTCGTCGTTGTCGACGCTCAGGTCGGCCAGGTAGGTGACGACGTTGTCCTTGGTCGTGGGCCCGAACCCCAGCCGCGTGATGCGCGCCGGGTAGCGCCGCGTCGGCCACGCGCTGACGGTGAAGCTGGCGCGCTGGCCCTCGCGCACCTGGCCGACGTCGGCCTCGTCGACGTTGACCTGCAGCTTCATCTGCATCAGGTCCTCGGCCAGGGTGAACAGCGTCACCGCCTGCAACGAGGCGGCCACCGCGTTGCCGGGCTCGGCCTTGCGCGACAGCACGACGCCGTCGATCGGCGCGCGGATCGTGGCCTTGCCCAGGTTGGTCTCATGGCTCGACAGCGTGGCGCGCGCCTGGGCGACGTTCGCACGCCCGCTCGCCACGTTGGCCTCGGCGCGCGCGGCCGCCGCCTCGGCCGCGGACATCTCGCTGGCCGACGGCACCAGGCCGCCGCTGCGCCGCGACACGTCGCGCAGACGCGCCAGGGCGTCGCGTGCCTCCGTGGCACTGGCCTGCGCCTGGCCGAGCGCGGCCTCGGCGGCGGCCAGTGCGGCGCGCGAGCCGGTGACCTGGTCGCGCAGCCGTGCGTCGTCCAGCGCCACCAGTACCTGGCCCTTCTTGACGCGGTCGTTGACGTCGACGAAGACCTGCGCCACGGTGCCCGACAGCTCGCTGCCGATCTCGACCAGCGTCGTCGGCTGCAGCGTGCCGCTGGCGGTGACCGTCACCGTCAGCGGGCCGCGCGTCACCGCCTGGGTCTGGTAGGCCGGTGCGGCGGCGGCCTCGCGCCGCCCCTGCCACCACCACGCTGCGGCGGCCGCCGCCACGAGCAGCGCGACGGTGGCCCAGGTGCCGCCTCGCCGCCACCAGCGGCGCCGGGTGCCGGCAGGGCCGAGCAGGTCGTCCAGCGCCTGGTCGGCGTGATCCGGGGCGGCGCCGGACGCGGGGGCTGCGGGGGCAGGGGTGCTCATCGGGGGGCGAGATCTCGTTCCAAGAGGTCGGGGGTCCAGCCGCCGCCCAGCGCCTTGACCAGGCGCACGTGGGTGGTGGCCAGCGTGGTCGTGGCGGCGGCGACGCCGTCCTCGGCTGCCAGCAGCGTGCGCTGGCTGAGCAGCACGTTCTGGAAGTCCACCAGCCCGCTACGGTAGCGCTGCTCGGCGAGCTCGGCGCTGCGCCCGGCGGCGGCGGCGGCGGCCCGCTGGGCGGCGAGCTGCTCGCGCGTGCCGGCGAGCGACACGAGCGCGTCCTCGACCTCCTGCAGCGCCGCCAGCACGGTGGCGCGGTAGCTCTCGGCCGCCTCGTCGCGCGCCGCCTCCTGCTGGCGCACCTGCGCGCGCAGCCGGCCGGCGTCGAACACCGGCAGGCTGACGCTGGCCAGCAGCGAGGCCGCGCCGGCGCCGCCGCCGGACAGCCCCGACAGCGTCAATGCCGACAGGCCGACCGGGCGCGTCGATGTACAGGCGCAGCAGCGCACTGTGGCCGGTGGGCGCGAACTCGATGCCCAGCAGTTCGAGCCCCAGGGCCTCCACCGTGGGTGCGAGCAGTTCGCCGATTTCAGTCGCCTTGCCGGTCATTCGGTTCGGTCCATGCCTTTGCGTTTACGGAATTTCGAAAAAAAAAAAGGGCCGTGAGGCCCTTTTCCGGTACATCCAGGTTCCGGCTTCCCGAGGCCGCCTTGTGGGCCGACCCGAGGGAAAAAGCCTTGGCAATGAGTCCTTTCGGTTCAAGGCCAGAAACTGGTAGCGGGGGCAGGATTTGAACCTGCGACCTTCGGGTTATGAGCCCGACGAGCTGCCAGACTGCTCCACCCCGCATCAGTCAGACCGCAAGTATACGGAGCGATTCATCGCAGTGCAACAGGCGATCCGCAAGCACAACTTACGCTCCTGATTTGGCTTGCTTTTCTCTCGGATCCAGGATCGTCGGGCGATCCGAACCAAGCGCGAGTCACGACCAAACGGCCGCCGATCGAGGGGGCTTGACTGCCTCTTCCGATCGCTCATGGCCCATCCATGGCCCATCTGTGGCCCAACCATGGCCCACACGGCCTCCGCTACTGACCGTCGGGCTCCTCGTCTACGAGCAAGAGCAACTCCCCTGGGGTACAGCCAAAGTAGCGGCAGAGGCGTTCAACGATATCGGTGCTGGTGACATAGCCGGGCACGTTCGCGATGCGCGACACGGTCGGCCGGGACAGACCGGTCTCGGCGCTCACGTCGGCGAGCGTGATCCGACGACGCTCCCGAAAACTCTTTTCGTCCAACCACTTGGCGAAAAGGATACGGATCATCAGGAACCTCCACGAGGACGCACAGGGCGGTTTTTTTCGGGGCAAGGGGTCGGTCTGCTAGGTTGATCT
>CAZQPN010000222.1:0-5313 GCA_964595215.1 uncultured Rubrivivax sp.
CCATGACCTACCAGGCCGCCAGCGGCGGCGGCGCGCAGCACATGCGCGAGCTGCTGACGCAGTACGGCACGCTCAACGCGTCGGTGCGCGCGCTGCTCGACGATCCGAAGAGCGCCATCCTCGAGATCGACCGCCAGGTCATCGCCACCCAGCGCGGGCTGTCGGCCGCCGAGACGGCGAATTTCGGCGTGCCGCTGGGCGGCTCGCTGATCCCCTGGATCGACAAGGACCTCGGCGCCGGCAAGGCGCCGGGCGAGCCCGGCTGGGGCATGTCCAAGGAGGAGTGGAAGGGCATGGCCGAGACGAACAAGATCCTCGGCCAGGGCGAGGGCTTCGGCACGGCGCCGGTGCCGGTCGACGGCTTTTGCGTGCGCGTCGGCGCGATGCGCTGCCACAGCCAGGCGCTGACCTTCAAGCTGAAGAAGGACGTGCCGGTGGCCGACGTCGAGGCCATGATCGCGGCCGACAACGATTGGGTGCAGCTCGTGCCCAACACGCGCGAAGCGACGCTCGAGCACCTGACGCCGGTCGCCGTCACCGGCACCATGAGAATCCCCGTCGGCCGCGTGCGCAAGCTGGCGATGGGCCCGGAGTACCTGGGCGCCTTCACGATCGGTGACCAGCTGCTGTGGGGCGCGGCCGAGCCGCTGCGGCGCATGCTGCGGTTGCTGGTCGAGGGCTGAACCAGGACTGAAGGCTTGAGGCGTTGCCCCTCGGCAACAGGCGACTCCATTCGCAGAAACAATCCATTTCTGCCCCGATCATCAGGCTTTAGGTGAGCTTGGCAGCCTATATGCTTGATGTTATTGTGATTTCGCCCATGTCCGGCGGCTGCGCTTGAGCGCGACGCCGGGCCTGGTGCGGAGTCGTCGCGAGGCACCCTTGGCGTCTGGCCGCCGCGGGGCCACGGGTCTGCACGGGGAAACGCCTTGAAATACCGCACCTTGAACGCTGGTCGCTTCGCTCTGACCGGGGTGGCCGTCGCGGCCACCTGCCTGCTGGCCGGGCAGGCCTGGGCGCTGGGGCTGGGACGGTTGTCGGTCCAGTCGGCGCTCGGAGAGGGTCTGCGCGCCGAGATCGACGTCACCAGCCTGACGGCGGAAGAGGCCGGCACGCTGCAGCTGCGCATCGCCGGTCCCGACGTCTACCAGGCCACCGGCGTCGACTACAACGCGGTGCTGTCATCGGCCCGGGTGTCGGTGCAGCGCCGACCGGATGGCCGCACGGTGCTGCGACTGACCAGCGACCGCGCCATCGTCGAACCCTTCCTGGACGTGATCCTGGAGGCGACCTGGGCCTCCGGCCGCCTGGTGCGTGCCTACACGCTGCTGCTCGACCCGCCGGCGATGCCACCCGCGCCGCCAGTGATGGCCGCCGCGCCGACACCGCCGGTGATCTCGGCCGCTCCGGCGCCGGTGACGCGCGCGACGCCGGCCCCGGTGCGCCCCAGCCCGGCGCCTGCCCCGGCAGCGGCCCTGCCGTCGACCGCCCCGGCCGCTGCCGCGCCCGCGCCCGCGCCCGCATCCGATCGGGTGCGCGTCGAGCAGGGCGACACGCTCAGCCGCATCGCGACGCGCGTGCGGCCCGCGAGCGTGTCGCTCGACCAGATGCTGGTGGCGCTGTTCCGCGCCAACCCGGACGCCTTCATGGGCGCCAACATGAACCGCCTGAAGGCGGGTGCCGTGCTCGACGTGCCGGCCGCCGATGCTGCCGGCCGGATCGCCTCCGGCGAGGCGCGCGAGGTCATCGTCGCGCAGAGCGCCGACTTCGACGCCTATCGACGCCGGCTCGCCGGTGGTGTCGGGCCCACCGGTGCCGACGACGCGCCGGGACGCCAGGATCGCGGCACGGTGCAGGCCCAGGTCGAGGATCGCAGCCGCGGTGCCGCCCAGGCACCAGACCGGTTGACGCTGGCGCAGGCCGATGCCGCGGCGTCGGCCGCCGAGGCTGCGGCCGCGTCGCGCGAGACCGAGTCCCGTGCCGCCGCGGCGCGTGTCGCCGAGCTGGCGCGTAACGTCGAGGAATTGCGCCGCCTGCAGGCCGCCGCCTCCGCCTCCGCGGCGGCGACGACAGCCGCCACACCGGCACCGGCCGCGGAGGCGACGCCCGCTCCGGCCGCTGCCGAGACACCGGCGCCGGCCATCGTGGCCCAGGCTCCGGCTCCCGCGCCGGATGCTGCCCCGGCCCCGGCCCCGGCCCCGGCGCCCGCGCCGGCCGCTGCACCCGCGCCGGCGCCGGCACAGACGCCTGCACCGGCGGCCGACAAGGGCTTCCTTGCCGGCCTGATGGAGAACCCGCTCGTGCCCGCGCTCGGCGGCCTGCTCGTGCTGCTGCTGGCCGGACTCGGCGTGTACCGCCTGCGCGGCCGCTCGGGCCGGGACAAGGACAGCGAGACCTCGTTCCTTGAGAGTCGGTTGCAGCCGGACTCGTTCTTCGGCGCCAGCGGTGGCCAGCACATCGACACGCGCGAGGCGCAGTCGAGCAGCAGCAGTGCCTCCTCGATGAGCTACTCGTTGAGCCAGCTCGATGCCATCGGAGACGTCGATCCCGTGGCCGAGGCCGATGTCTACCTGGCCTACGGTCGCGACCTGCAGGCGGAGGAGATCCTGAAGGAGGCGCTTCGCGCCACGCCGGAGCGTCACGCGATCCGCCTGAAGCTGCTCGAGGTCTACGCCAAGCGGCGCGACATCAAGGGCTTCGAGTTGCTGGCCACGCAGCTGTACTCGATGACCAACGGCCAGGGCGAGGAGTGGGAGAAGGCCCAGGAGCTCGGCCGCGGACTCGAGTCCGACAACGCGCTGTACCAGCCCGGCGGTGCGCCGAGCGCGCTGATGATGGCCGGCGGCCAGATGGTCGAGCCGCTGGGCGCCAGCACGATGCCCGCGACGCAGAAGCCGGCGTCGTCGCTGTCGCCCGACCTGGCGAGCCTGCCGCCGTCGCTCGACCTCGACCTCGACGCGGACGCCGACATCCGACCCGGCAGCGCCACCGGCCTGGCCCCCGAGGTGACCCGTCCGATGGGTGCCGAGCCCAATCCGCTGATGGACACGTCGCCGCTGGACAACCTCGATCGGCGCGACGAGATGCCGTCCGGCGCCGGGGCCCTGGACCTCGACCTCGCGCTGCCGGAGGCGGTCGACGACGCCATGGTGACGCAGGCGCAGGCGACGTCGGACTTCGGCGCGCTCGACTTCGACCTCGGCGCGGACCTGCCCGCCGAGACGCCGTCGACCGACTCGCTGTCGCTCGACACAGACATGCCGGACCTCGCCTTCCCCGAGACCGACGAGGGATCGGCCGAGGAGCCGACGCCGAGCAGCCTGGAGGATCCGCTGGAGCGCAAGCTCGAGCTGGCCGAGGAGTTCCGGCAGATCGGCGACGTCGAGGGTGCGCGCGACCTGCTCGAGGAGGTCGTCGCCAAGAGCGATGGCGCACTCAAGTCCAAGGCACAGGGCATGCTCGATCGTCTTGCCTGACGCGGCGATCGCCTCCGGCGAAACGTCCGGCGCGGCGCCTGCCGCCGCGACCGGCCCTGCACACGGTCCTGCCCGCGGCCCGGCGACGAACCCGCCGGGCCGCGTCGCGCTCGGCGTCTCCTACCGCGGCAGCGCCTACCAGGGCTGGCAGTCGCAGCCCGGCGGCGCCACGGTGCAGGACCGGCTCGAGGACGCGCTGGCGCGCTTTGCCACCGCGCGCGTGCGCACCCTGTGCGCCGGCCGCACCGATGCCGGCGTGCACGGGCTCAACCAGGTGGTGCACTTCGATCCGCCGGTCGAGCGCGATCCGTTCTCCTGGGTGCGCGGCACCAACCGCTGGCTGCCGCCGGACATCGCGGTGCAGTGGTGCCGACCGGTGCCGGCGCGCTTCCACGCCCGCAACAGCGCGCGCGGGCGGCGCTACCGCTACGTGCTGCTGGAATCCCCGGTGCGGCCGTCCATCGAGAGCGGCCTCGTCGGCTGGGTCTTCCGCCCGCTCGACGGCGACGCCATGCGTGCCGCCGCCGCGCACCTGATCGGCGAGCACGACTTCAGCGCCTTCCGCGCCGCCGGGTGCCAGGCGACGAGCCCGGTCAAGACGCTGCGCGCGATCGACATCCGGCGCCGCGGGGCCTACTGGCAGTTCGACTTCGACGCCAGCGCCTTCCTGCACCACATGGTGCGCAATGTCATGGGCTGCCTGGTCGCGGTCGGCAGCGGGCGCGAGCCGCCCGACTGGATGGCCGCGGTGCTCGCCGCGCGGCGGCGCGAGGCGGCGGCGCCGACCTTTGCCGCCGACGGGCTGTACTTCGCCGGCCCGTACTACGATGCGGCCTTCGCCCTGCCGGACCAGGTGCCGGCGATGGACTGGCTGCCCTGAACCCGCTCGACACGCAAGATCACGCTCCGGCGCGCACGCGCATCAAGATCTGCGGCCTGACGCGCGAGAGCGACGTCGACGCCGCCGTCGCTGCCGGCGCCGACGCCATCGGCTTCGTGCTGTACCCGCGCAGCCCGCGCGCCGTGACGGCGGCCCGCGCCGGCGCGCTGGCGCGCCGGCTGCCGCCCTTCGTGACACCGGTGCTGCTGCTCGTCAATGTGACGGCCGACGAGCGCGCCGCCGCCATCGACGCCGTGCCTCACGCGCTGCTGCAGTTCCACGGCGACGAGACTGCGGCCGAATGTGCCGCCGCCGGGCGGGCCTATCTGCGCGCGGTGCGCATGGGCCCGGGGGTCGATTTGCTAGACTGCGCGCAATCGCATCCCCAGGCCGCCGGCCTGCTGCTCGACGCCCATGTCGAGGGTTACGGGGGTGGTGGAAAGGTCTTCGATTGGTCCGTCATACCGCCCGGCCTGCCTTGTCCGGTCGTTTTGTCTGGTGGGTTGAGTCCTGCCAATGTGAGCGATGGGATCGCCCGCGTCCGGCCCTGGGCCGTTGACGTGAGTTCCGGCGTGGAGCGCGCGAAGGGCATCAAGGATGCCGCGCTGATGCGCCGGTTCTGTGACGCGGTGCGGCAGGCCGATGCCGCGCGGGCCGACGGCGGATGAGCCGGCCGCCCGCACCGCCAGATCCCGAGGACCTTCGATGTTCGACTACCACCAGCCAGATGCCAGCGGGCATTTCGGCCCCTACGGCGGCAGCTTCGTCGCCGAGACGCTGAGCCACGCACTCGACGAACTGAACGCGGCCTACGCCGAAGCGCGGCGCGACCCGGCCTTCGAGGCCGAGTTCCGCAGCGAGCTCAAGCACTTCGTTGGCCGCCCGAGCCCGATCTACCACGCGGCGCGCACCAGCCGCGAGATCGGCGGCGCGCAGATCCACCTCAAGCGCGAGGAT
>CAZQPN010000223.1:0-5310 GCA_964595215.1 uncultured Rubrivivax sp.
CGAGCTGGTCGATCGTCAGGCCGGCCTTCTTCAGCGCCAGCTTCGAGGCCGGGATCGGGCCCTCGCCCATGATCTCGTTGGGCACGCCGGCCACCGCGTAGCTGACCAGCCGCGCCATCGGCTTGTGGCCGGCCTTGGCCGCCACCTCGGCGTCGGCGAGCACGAAGAAGGCCGCGCCGTCGTTGATGCCCGAGGCGTTGCCGGCGGTGACGCTGCCGTCCTTCTTGAAGGCCGGTTTCATCTTGGCCAGCGTCTCCATCGTCGTCGCCGGCTTCACGTGCTCGTCGGTGTCGAAGGTGACCTCGCCCTTGCGCGTCTGCTTGACGATGGGGACGATCTGGCTCTTGAAGCGGCCCTCGGCGATCGCCGCCGCGGCCTTGCGGTGCGACTCGACCGCGAGCGCGTCCTGCTCCTCGCGCGTGATGCCCCACTTGGTGACCAGGTTCTCGGCCGTGATGCCCATGTGGCCGACGCCGAACGGATCGGTCAGCGCCGCGACCATCGCGTCGATCATCTTGGCGTCGCCCATGCGCGCGCCGCTGCGCATCTGCGGGCTCAGGTAGGCGCCGCGGCTCATCACCTCGACGCCGCCGCCGACGCCGTAGTCGCAGTCGCCGAGCAGGATGTTCTGCGCCGTCGTCACGATGCCCTGCAGGCCGGACGAGCACAGGCGGTTGACCGCCATCGCCACGCTGTCCATCGGCAGCCCGGCCTGGATCGCGGCCACCCGCGCCACGTAAGGGTAGCGGCTCTCGGTCGGGATGCAGTTGCCGACCGTCACGTAGTTGATGGCCTTGGGGTCGACGCCGGAGCGCTCGACCGCCGCCTTCATCACCTGCCCGGCCAGCTCGGCCGGCTCGATGTCGGCCAGGCCGCCGGCAAAGGTTCCGATCGCCGAACGCGCCGCGCCCAGCACCACCACATCTCGCTTGCTCATGTCATCGTCTCCAGGTCACACGGGAATGCCCCGAGATTAGCGCGCCTGGCTGCCAATGGCCTGACAACCGAGCCGGGCGAAGTGTTACCGGCGCACTGGCCTGGTGCGCGGTTACCACGCAGGCCGAAGGCGCCGCCGCCCCCCGGGGGCGGAAGGCGGTGGCCGGGTCCCCGCGAGGCCGCGGTACGCTTGGGCCATGCACGACGCCCCGACCGCGGCCCACCGGCTGCCGACCGCCCTGATCGACAGCGACCATCCGGCCGTGGCCGGCTTCGCCGCCCGCCACGCGCGCGGGGCCGACCCGACGGCGCGCGCGGTGTCGCTGTACCTGGCCGTGCGCGACGGCTTCCGCTACGACCCCTACCGCGTCGACCTGTCGCCCGACGGCATGCGCGCCAGCAGCGTCGTCGGGCAGGGCCACGGCTGGTGCGTGACCAAGGCCGCGCTGCTGGCCGCCGCCTGCCGCGCCGCCGGCATCCCGGCGCGCGTGGGCTACGCCGACGTGCGCAACCACCTGTCGACCGAGCGCATGCGCCGGACCATGGGCACCGATCTCTTCGTCTGGCACGGCTACACCGAGGTCTGGCTCGATGCCGACGGCGGCGGCCGCAGTGGCCGCTGGGTCAAGGCCACGCCGGCGTTCAACATCGAGCTGTGCGAGCGCTTCGGCCTGCTGCCGCTCGACTGGGACGGGCGGGCCGACTCGCTCTACCACCCCTTCGACCGCGCGGGGCAGCGGCACATGGAGTACGTGCACGAGCACGGCGCCTTCGACGACGTTCCGCTGACGGCGATCGTCGACGGGTTCCGGGTCGCCTACCCCGGCTGGGGCGGCGCCGACGACGCGCTGGCGCGGGCCAGCTTCCAGGCCGACGTCACCCGCGAAGCGGGTGCCGGCATGCCGCGCGCCGGCAGTCCCCGGTGAGCGCGCCGCCGGCGGGCTTCCGCGCCGTCGCGATGGGCGGCGAGTACATGCGGGTCAACGGGCCGCTGTACCGGCGCGTGGTCGACGTCCCGGCCCACGCCGCACCGGCCGCCGGCTTGGCCGCCGCGCAGCGCGTGCAGATGGGCTTTCGCGTCGAAGCGCGCCACACCAACCCGGCCGGCATCTGCCACGGCGGCATGATGGCGAGCTTCTGCGACATGCTGCTGCCGGTGTGCGCACACCACCTTTCCCCGGCGCTGGCGAGCCGGTTCCTGCCGACGATCAGCCTGCAGGTCGACTACCTGGCGCCGACCCCGCTCGGCGCCTGGGTGCAGGGCGAGGCCGAGGTGCTGCGCGTGACCCGCACGCTGGCCTTCCTGCAAGGGCTGGTCACGGCCGACGGCACACCGGTGGCGCGTGCCAGCGGCGTGTTCAAGATCGGCCCGGTGTTCGAGCGGCCCGCGGCGCTTGGCTGACCGCGGGCGCCGGGGCCGCGCCCCGGTCAGAACGCGTGGCTGATGCCGGCGCCGTAGGCCGTCTTCGCGCTCGTGCCGTCGGTGTCGTCGCGGCCCAGGCTGACGTACAGCGTGGTGCGCTTGGACAGGTTGTAGTCCGCGCCCAGGCCGACGAAGTTCGTGTCCGCGCCGTCGACGTCGCGGTGCGCATAGCCGGCCTTCAACGTCGTCACGCCCATCGCATAGCGCAGGCCGGCCGACCAGACCTTGGCCGTCGAATCGACCGCGGCGTTGAAGACGCTGCGGTCGTAGGCGCCCATCAGCGTCCAGTCGCCGCTCGTCCAGGCCAGGCCGAGGAACTGCACCGTATCGCCGCTCGAATTGCGCGAGGCGGCCAGCAGGCCCGTGATCCCGCCATCGGCGTAACCCACGGCCAGGCCGGCGTTGTTGCCGGTGCCGCCGCCCGCGCCCGGGCTGTCCTCGAACGAGCCGCTGAAGTGCACTGTGAAGCCGCCCATGCGCGGCGAGTCGTAGAACACGCCGTTCGACAGCCGGCCGTACTCCGCTCCACCGCTGTTGCTCGTGCGGTCGGTGGCGTAGTTCCAGTGCCAGTTGTTCCACGCCGGCGAGGCGATACGGTCGAAGTTGTACCAGGGGTCGAACGCCCAGTCGTTGTTCGACACCACGTCCAGCGCGCGCCCGAGGCGGACGTGGCCGAAACCGCCCTTCAGGCCGACGGTGGACTCACCGTGCCAGAACGGCTTGCCGCTGAGCTCGGTGCCGCCTGTGTCGGCCTCGAAGCGGGTCTGCAGCTTGACCGTGGCCGCCAGGCCGCCGCCCAGGTCCTCGGTCGCCGAGAAGGTCAGGTGGCTGCGCTGGATCGTGCCGACGTTCTTCTGCTTGTCGAAGCCCCGGTAGACGCCGATGTCGATCAGACCGGACAGGGTGACATTGGACTGATTGGACTGCGCCTGCGCGGCCGGCAGCGCGGCGAGCGCGGCTGCGGTGAGGGCGATCAGGGTGGAGCGGGAGATGGTCATGCGGGATTCCTCAGCGATGGGGCGACGTGGCGCCGACAGTCCGATGCGTGCCGGACATGTGTTTGTTCAAACCTATCAAGTATACTCTGTTGTTTACGTGCCGCATCACATGCCGTGCCGCTTGGCCCCCCTTCTCGGGTCCACGGCCAGCACGAACCCGAACAGGACAGGAGAGACCCGTCACATGACCCGCATCCCCCGCTTCACCCTGGCCGCCGCCGCCCTCTTGCTCGCCGCCTGCAGCAAGACCGAGGCGCCCGCGGCGCCCGCGGCCGCCCCTGCCGTCGCCGCCGCCGAGTGCGGCAAGGTCACGGTCGCGAACATGAACTGGCAGTCGGCCGAGGTGCTGGCCCAGATCGACGCCTTCGTCCTCGGCAAGGGCTACGGCTGCGAGGTCGAGCTGGTGCCGGGCGACACGATGCCGACGCTCACCGCGATGATGGAGAAGGGCCAGCCCGACGTCGCCCCGGAGGCCTGGGTCAATGCGGTGCGCGAGCCGCTCGATGCGGCGGTCAAGGAAGGTCGGCTGCACTACGCTGCCAAGGCCCTGACCGATGGCGGCATCGAGGGCTGGTGGATCCCGAAGTACGTCGCCGACGCCAACCCCGGCGTCAAGACGATCGACGACGCGCTGGCGCGTCCGGAGCTGTTCCCGGCGCCCGAGGCCAAGGGCAAGGGCGCGGTGCACAACTGCCCGTCGGGCTGGAGCTGCCAGATCACGACCGGCAACGCGTTCAAGGCCTGGGGCGCGGCAGACAAGGGCTTCGTGCTCGTCGACACCGGTTCGGCCGCCGGCCTGGACGGCTCGATCGCGAAGGCGTACGAGCGCAAGCAGGGCTGGCTCGGCTACTACTGGGCGCCAACGTCCATCCTCGGCAAGTACGAGATGGTCAAGCTCGACGCCGGCGTGCCGCACGACGACGCCGCCTGGCAGGCGTGCAACACCAAGACCGAATGCGCCGACCCGCAGAAGAACGACTGGGCGCGTGCCGAGGTCTTCACCGTGGTGACCGACCGCTTCAAGCAGTCCGGCGGCCCGGCCTGGGACTACCTCGCCCGCCGCGCGTGGGGCAACGACACCGTCAACGGCCTGCTGGCGTGGATGAGCGACAACCAGGCCACCGGCGAGGACGGCGCGCGCCACTTCCTGAAGACGCAGCCCGCGCTGTGGGAGGGCTGGGTCTCGGCCGAGGCGGCGGAGAAGATCCGCGCCGCGCTCGAGGGCTGATCGGTGAGCTGGCTGCAGGAGTTCCCGGGCCTGGGGACCGAGACGCTGAGCGCGCTCAGGCGCACGATCGACGGCGCCTTCCGCACCTTCACGCGGGAGTACGGCGAGATGCTCGAGAACCTGTTCGAGCCGCTGCGGGAGTTCCTGCTGCTGTCCGAGCGGCTGCTCACGCAGTCGCCCTGGCCGATCGTCGTCGGCGTCATCGCGCTCGTGGCATGGATCGCCTCGCGCTCCTGGAAGATCGTCGCCGGCACCGTGCTGACGCTGCTGGCGATCGGCGTCTTCGGGATGTGGGACGACACGATGAAGACGGTGGCGATGATCTTCGTGTGCACCGTCGTCGCCCTCGTCGTCGGCATGCCGATCGGCATCGCGATGAGCCGCTCGGACCGCTTCCAGCGCGCCGTCAACCCGGTGCTCGACGTGATGCAGACGATGCCGAGCTTCGTCTACCTGATCCCGGTCGTGATGCTGCTGGGCATCGGCCGCGTGCCGGGTCTGATCGCGGTCGTGATCTATGCCATCCCGCCGGTGATCCGCTTCACCAACCTCGGGATCCGGCTCGTCGACAAGGACCTGCTGGAGGCGGCCGACGCCTTCGGCAGCTCGGTCTGGCAGCGGCTGCGCCAGGTGCAGCTGCCGCTGGCGCTGCCAACCATCATGGCGGGCGTCAACCAGACCATCATGCTGTCGCTGGCGATGGTCGTCATCGCGTCGATGATCGG
>CAZQPN010000224.1:0-5255 GCA_964595215.1 uncultured Rubrivivax sp.
ATTTCGCGCCCGCGGTCGGCAAAGGTCTGCTCCAGCGCCTCGACGTTGTTGTACTCGAGCACCAGCGTGTGCTGGACCACTTCCGGCGGCACGCCGGCGCTCGTCGGGTGGCCGAAGGTCGCCAGGCCGGAGCCGGCCTTGACCAGCAGCGCGTCGGCGTGGCCGTGGTAGCAGCCCTCGAACTTGACGATGGCCGAGCGCCCGGTGGCGCCACGCGCGAGCCGGATCGCGCTCATGCCGGCCTCGGTGCCGCTGGAGACCAGCCGCACCTGCTCGACCGCGGGCACGATCTCGATCAACGCCTCGGCCAGCTCGGCCTCGGCCTCGGTCGGGGCGCCGAAGCTCAGGCCGTCCATCGACGCCTTGTGCACCGCGTCGAGCACCGCCGGGTGGCCATGCCCGAGGATCATCGGGCCCCAGGAGCCGATGTAGTCGATGTAGCGCGTGCCCTCGACGTCCCAGAGGTGGGCGCCTTCGGCGCGGCGGATGAAGCGCGGCGTGCCGCCGACGGCGCGGAAGGCGCGCACCGGCGAGTAGACGCCACCGGGGATGACGCGTTGCGCGCGCTCGAAGGCGCCGGCGTTGGTGCTGCGGCGGTCAGTGGACACGGCGGGGGGCTCCTCGGGTCTTGGAATCGGTGGCCGGGGCGGCGTCGGCCTCGGCGTCGTCCGGCAGGCCGACGGCGGCCTCGTCCTCGGCCGCTTCCTCGTCGGCCGGCGGCAGGGCCCAGAAGAAGCGGTCCGGCACGATGTGTCCCATGCCGGGGCGGAAGCCTGCGTCCAGGCTCTGGTCGAGGAAGGCCAGCGCCTCGCCGACGGCGGCCTGCAGCTCGCTGCCGGCGGCCAGCAGTGCGGCCAGCGCGGCAGCCAGCGTGTCGCCACTGCCGACGAAGGCGGCGTCGAAGCGCTCGAACTTCTCGCCCGTGATGGCACCCTGCGGCGACGCCAGCACGTTGTCGATGTACTGCTCGGTGCCCTTGGAGGGCAGCGCGATCCCGGTCACGAGCACGTAGCGCGCGCCGTGCTCGCCGGCGGCCACCGCCAGCTCGCGCGGCGACGCCGGGCGGTCGTTGTCCCAGTCGGGCAGCAGCACGTCCTGCAGGGTCTGGTGGTTGCCCACCAGCACTTCGGTGGCCGGCAGGATCAGCTCCCGCCAGGCCTCGAGGTAGGGCTGCAGCTGGTCCTCGTCCATCCACGCCAAGCTGGGCGCGTAGGCCACGAGCGGGATGTCGGTGTAGTCCGACAGCACCTCGGCCACCGCGGCCACGGTGTCGGCGCTGCCGAGGAAGCCGACCTTCCAGCCCGCCACCGTCACGTCCTCGAGGATCGAACGCGCCTGCTCCACGACCGCGTCCGGGTCGATCGGGTGCTGGTCGAAGACCTCGGCGGTGTCGCGCATGACGATGGTCGTGACCACCGGCAGCGGGTGTGCGCCCATCGCCGAGACGGTGGCGATGTCACCGGCGAGGCCGCCGGCGCCGCTCGGGTCGCTGCCATTGAAGACAATGACGCAGGCCGGCGCGGGTGGCTCGGCGCCGGCGGCATCGTCGGTCGGGTCGGTGGCCGGTTGGGGGTCGGGGCTCACGGGCGGTCCTTCGGGCTCGGTCATGCAGGTGCCGCCGCGTTCGGCGGCACCGGGGCGATGGTGTTTCGCGTGGCGGGCGCGGCTTGCCGCCAGGCCGCGCAAAGAGTTACAGCACCACTCGAGGAATGTTGCGTAGGTGCTGACAAGTCCTCGTCTTTTGCGATTGGGCCGTCGCTACAATCGGTCTCCATTGTAGTGACCCGTCGTCAAGCCGTGAGCGAACCCCGAACCTGGATGTGCCTGATCTGTGGCTGGATCTACGACGAGGCGGCCGGCGATCCCGAGCACGGCATCGCCCCGGGCACGGCATGGGCCGACGTGCCGATGAACTGGACCTGTCCCGAATGCGGCGCCCGCAAGGAGGACTTCGAGATGGTCCAGGTCTGACGCCGGCGTGCCGCGGGGATCGGCGGGACACGCCGACTTTGCGGCCGCTTCTCGCGCCTTTGCCGGGGCGGCGCGCCGGCCACACTGTGTCGAGCGTGCCGGTGGCACGTGCGACGCATGCATGAGCACAGGAGGGCCCGCGTGGAGTCTGCCGACAACGACGACCCGGGGGGCGCCAGCCCCGAAGCGCAGACCGCGCCCGGCGCCCGCGTGCTGGTCATCGACGACAGCAACACGATCCGTCGCAGCGCGGAGATCTTCCTGCGTCAGGGAGGCCACGACGTCGTGCTGGCCGAGGACGGGTTCGACGCGCTGGCCAAGGTCAGCGACCACACGCCCGACCTGATCTTCTGCGACATCCTGATGCCGCGCCTGGACGGCTACCAGACCTGCGCCATCATCAAGCGCAACCCGCGTTTCACCCACGTGCCGGTGATCATGCTGTCGTCCAAGGACGGTCTGTTCGACAAGGCCCGCGGGCGCATGGTCGGGTCCGAGGACTACCTGACCAAGCCCTTCACGAAAGAGCAGCTGCTGCGCGCGGTCCACGACTTCCGCCGCGCGGCGGCCTGAGCGACCTGCGCCGCCCCACGGAAACGATCCATGCCCATCCAGAAGATCCTGGTCGTCGACGACTCGAAGACCGAGCTCCACCACCTGAAGGACCTGCTGCGCAAGCGCGGCTTCTCGGTGCGCACCGCCGAGAACGGCGACGAGGCGCTGCGCCGGCTCGGCGAGGAGACGCCCGACCTGATCCTGATGGACGTCGTGATGCCGGGCGCCAACGGCTTCCAGCTCACGCGCACGATCACGCGCGACCCGCGCTTCGCCGGCGTGCCGGTGATCATGTGCAGCAGCAAGAACCAGGAGACCGACAAGGTCTGGGGCATGCGGCAGGGCGCGAGCGACTACGTCGTCAAGCCGGTCGACGCCGACGAGCTGCTGGCCAAGATCCGCGCCTTCGACCAGCCCTGAGCCCCGGCACCCCGAGACCGTCCGACGCCATGGCCCAACGCGAAGCCCTCCGCGCCCTGCAGGCCCGGCTTGCCGAGCGCCTGAACTCGGTCCGGTCCGACGATGCGCACACCGCCGGCTGGCTGGCCGTCGAGTGTGGCGGGCAGGGGCTGCTGCTGCCGCTGGCCGGCGCCGGCGAGATCTTCAAGCTGCCGGCGCTGCTGCCGGTGCCGCACACGCATCGCTGGTTCCTGGGCGTGGCCAACCTGCGCGGCCGGCTGCACGGCGTGGCCGACCTGGCCGCCTTCCTCGGCTTGCGCGCGCCGCTGTCGCGTGGCGAGCCGCTGCCCGATGCGGCCCGCGTGCTGGCGCTGAACCCCGCGAGCGGCGGCCACTGCGCGGTGCTGGTCGATCGCCTGATGGGGCTGCGCGGCGCCGGCCAGTTCGGCCCCGTGGAGACGCCGGAGGGCGTCCGCCCGGCCTTCGCCGGCGCCGGCTGGCGTGACGCGCAGGGCCGCATCTGGCAGGAAATCGATCTCGCGGCGCTGGCCGCGCATCCGCAGTTTCTTGCCATCGCGAGCTGACCGCAGCGCGCGTGCCACGCCCGGACCCGACGAGGACTTCCATGAGCTTTCTGGACAGGATCAAAGGCCAACGGCAGGACGCCGGCCCCGTCGACTCGGTGCCGCCGGTGCCGTTCGACGAGCTCGACCCGCCGGAGGAGCCGATGGCGCGCACGCTGCGCCTGGACGGCGGGCAGGCGGCCGCAGCAACGATCGCGCCGAGCACGACGATGGACAGCTCGGTGATGTCCGATGACGCCGTCTCGCAGATGCTGGCCGACGGCGACGCGAAGGACGAGCGCGCGCCAGGTGCGCTGCCGCTCATCGGTGGTCTTCCGGTGGCGCGCCAGCAGCGGATCCTGCTCGGCGTCTTCCTCGCCGGACTGGTCGGCCTCGTGGCCGTGGCCCTGCTGGCGCTGGGGGCCACCAACCGGACCGCGGCCCAGGTGGACGCCAGCGGCCGTGCGCAGACGCAGTCGCAGCGGCTGGCCAAGGCGGTGTCGCAGGCCGTGGTGGGCGGCGAGCAGGCCTTCCCAGAGGTGCGCGAGAGCGCCGAGGTGCTGGCGCGCAACGTGCGGTCGCTGAAGGACGGCGGTGGCGGTACGACGGCCGTCGGCGCGGCGCTGCAGCCGCTCGTCGACCCGCTGCTGCCGCTGGTCGACCGCGCCGAGAAGAACGCCAAGCTGGTGCTCGACCAGCAGAAGGTCCTGATCGACGTCGGCCAGGCGCTGCGCCAGATCAACCGCCAGTCGGCCGACCTGCTCGAGCTCGCCGAGTCGGTGCAGTCGCTGAAGCTGCAGCAAGGCGCGACGGCCTCCGAGCTGACGGCCACCGGCCAGCTGATCATGCTGACCCAGCGCATCGGCAAGAGCGCCAACGAGTTCCTGACCTACGAGGGTGTCAGCCCCGAGGCGGTGTTCCTGCTCGGAAAGGATCTGAACACCTTCCGCGAGGTCGCCGCAGGGCTCGAGTCGGGCAGCGCCGAGTTGCGACTGCCCGGCACGCGCGACCTCGCGGCGCGCGAGGCACTGCAGGCGCTGATTGCCCAGTACGAGCAGACGCGCACCGCGGCCGGTGCGGTGCTCGGTAACCTCCAGGGGCTGGTCGCGGCGCGCGAGGCGCAGGCTGCGCTGGTGGCCGACAGCGAGCCGCTGCGCAGCGGGCTGGACACGCTGCAGCAGCGACTGGCCGAGGCCGGCGGGCTGGCGTTCGGGCATGTCGCCGGCGCGGCGGCGGCGCTGATCGTGATGCTGCTCAGCGGTGCCGGGCTGCTGCGGGTCTTCGTGGCCGACCAGACGGCGCGCGCGCGCGCCGCCGAGGCGCAGCGCCACGAGGCCGAGCGCCAGGAGCAGGAGGCCAAGCGCGTCAACGACGCCAACCAGGCCGCAATCCTGCGCCTGATGAACGAGCTGCAGACCGTGGCCGAGGGCGACCTGACCCAGCAGGCCACGGTGACCGAGGACATCACCGGCGCCATCGCCGACTCGGTCAACTACACCGTCGAGGAGCTGCGCACGCTGGTGTCCGCGGTGCAGACGACGGTGACGCGCGTGACCGAGACGACGCAGCAGGTCGAGCAGACCTCGACCGAGCTGCTCGCAGCGTCGACCGAGCAGCTGCGCGAGATCCGCGAGACCGGCGAGGCGGTGCTGCAGATGGCCGGCCGCATCAACGACGTCTCGGCACAGGCGCAGCAGACGGCCCAGGTGGCACGGCAGTCGCTGGAGGTGGCCGGTACCGGCCTGCACGCGGTGCAGAACACCATCG
>CAZQPN010000225.1:0-5252 GCA_964595215.1 uncultured Rubrivivax sp.
GGGGTGGGTGATGATGGCGAAGGTGCGGCAGCGGCGCACTTCCTGCGCCAGCGGGCTGCGGTCGGGGTCGGACGACAAGAGGGTCGGCGCGGGCGCGGCAGGTAAAGCAGGGATTATCCTTGAGCCTCGACGCTGTCTCCGCTGCCCCACGCCCGCCGGCCCGATTGCCGCCCTCTCATGCCACCGCGCCCCGCCCGCCGCCTGCTGCTCACGGCCATGCCCGCGCTGCTGCTGAGCGGCTGCGCCCTGGCGCCGCTGGCCGATCCGCCGCGCGTCGAGCTCGTCGGCCTGGAGGGCCTGTCCGGCGAAGGGCTGGAGCTGCGCTTCCTGCTGCGACTGCGGGTGCAGAACCCGGCCGCGGTCGACCTCGCCTACGACGGCGTGGTCGTCGACCTCGACCTGCGCGGCCGCCGCTTCGCCAGCGGCGTGGCGCCAGTGCGCGGCACGGTGCCGCGCTACGGCGAGGCCGTGATCGAGGTGCCGGTCACGGTGTCGGCGATCGCGATGGCGCGCCAGCTGATCGACCTGACGCGCGCCGATCCGGGTGCGCGCCGCGAGCGCATCACCTATGCGCTGAGCGGGCGCCTGGGCGGCGGGCTGCTGGGCGGCGCGCGTTTCTCGCGCAGCGGCGAGATCGACCTCGGCGAGGTGCTGCGCTGAACTCCGCTCCCGCCCTGCCGGCATCGATCGCGCCGTCGTTGCAGGACACCGCCGAGCTGGCCGCGGCGCTGTGGCGCGGGCTGGCGCTGGTGCAGGTCGAGCGTCCGGCCGGGCTGCCCGCGGCAGCGGCCGGCCTCGACGCCGGCGAGGTCGGCACGGCGCGTGCGCTGGCGCTGCACGCGCTGGCCGACGAGGCGCCGGCGGCCGCCGACGGACTGGTGTGCGAATGCGTGCTGCGCCTGCCCGGCGCGCTGTCGACCGGCTGCGGCGGCTGGATCGCGGTCTTCGCGCGCGACGTGCCGGCGGCGGACGGGCCCGCGGGCGGCACGCCCGACGACGCGGCGCGGCGCGACCGTCTGGCGATGCTGGCGCGCGCCCTGCAGGCGCAGCTCGAGCTGTCGCTGCGCGACGCGCGCATGGCGCGCATCGCGGCCCAGGTGCCGGGCGCGCTGTACCAGTTCCAGGTGTTCCCGGACGGGCGCATGCGCTTTCCCTACGCCAGCGAGGGGCTGCGACAGATCTACCGCATGGCGCCCGAGGACGTGTGCGACGACGCCAGCGCGCTGCTGGACATCGGGCACCCGGACGACCTGGCGCCGCTGCTGGCCTCGATCGAGCGCTCGGCACGAGAGCTGACGCCCTGGCAAGCCGAGTACCGGGTGCGCTTCGCCGACGGCAGCGTGCAGTGGCTGCACGGCCGCGCGACGCCGGAACGGCTGGACGACGACAGCACGCTGTGGCACGGTTTCATCATGCCGATCGACGAGCGCAAGCGCGCCGAGCAGGCGCTGCGCCGCAGCGAGGAGAGCTTCCGCCACTTCTTCGAAGCCGGGCTGGTCGGCATGACCATCGCCACCCCCGAGCGGGGCTGGGTGACCGTGAACCGGCGCATGGGCGAGATGCTCGGCTACACGGCCGAGGAGATCGCGCGCCTGGACTGGGCAGACTTCACCCACCCCGACGACCTGGCGGCCGACGAGGCACAGTACGCGCGCATGGCCGCCGGCGAGATCGACGGCTACGTGATGGACAAGCGCTACCTGAAGAAGGACGGCAGCGTGCTCGAGTGCGCGCTGGCGGTGCGCTGCGAACGCGATGACGACGGGGCGCTGCGGCGCGTGTTCGCCATCGTCGAGGACATCGACGAGCGCAGGCGCGCCGAGCGTGCGCTGCAGGCCGAGCGCGACGGGCTGGAGCACCAGGTGGCCCTGCGTACGCGCGAGCTGGTGGCGGCACGCGACGAGGCCGAGCGCGCCAACCGCGCCAAGACCGAGTTCCTGGCCAGCATGAGCCACGAGTTGCGCACGCCGCTGAACGCCATCCTCGGCTTCGCCCAGCTGATCGAGCTCGACCGCGCGCTCGGCCCCCGTTCGCTGGCCCATCTGCGCGAGGTGCTGCGCGGCGGCCGGCATCTGCTGCGACTGATCAACGAGGTGCTCGACCTGGCCCAGGTGGAGTCCGGCCGGATGGCGATCTCGCCCGAGGCGCTCGCCCTCGACGCCCTCGTCGCCGACGCCTTGTCGCTGTCGGCACCGCTGGCAGCCGAGCGGCGCGTCCGGATGCAGGCCGACGTGCCGCCGGGCCTGGTCGTGCGCGCCGACCGGCTGCGCCTCAAGCAGGTGCTGCTCAACCTGCTGTCCAACGCGGTCAAGTACAACCGCCCCGGCGGCGCGGTGACGCTGCACGCCGCGCCGCTCGGCAACGAGCGCATCCGGCTGGAGGTGCGCGACACCGGCCACGGCATCGCACCTGAACGGCTGGGGCAGCTGTTCCAGCCGTTCAACCGCCTGGGCGCCGAGTTCGGAACCGTCGAGGGCACCGGCATCGGGCTGGCGCTGAGCCGGCGGCTGCTGGCGCTGATGGACGGCACGATCGACGTCGCCAGCGAGTCCGGCGTCGGCAGCCGCTTCTGGGTCGAGCTGCCGCGCAGCCGGCTCACTGCGCCGCCGGCCGCAGCGGCGTTCGGCGGCGCGGCGACGGCCGACGCGCTGCCGTCGGCGACGGTGCTCTACGTCGAGGACAACCCGGCCAACCTCGCGCTCGTCGAACAGATCGTCGCCCGCCACCCCGGCGTCCGGCTGCTCAGCGCCGGCAGCGGCGACGAGGGCCTGGTGCTGGCACGCGCGCAGCGGCCGGACCTGGTCCTGCTGGACATCCACCTGCCGGGCATGGACGGCTACGAGGTGCTGGCGCGGCTGCGCGCCGACACCGCCACGCGCGAGATTCCGGCGGTGGCGCTGACGGCGCAGGCCATGCCGCGCGACGCCCGGCGCGCGATCGAGTCCGGCTTCGACGAGTACCTCGCCAAGCCGATCGACATCGCCGTCTTCGACGCCGTGCTGCAGCGACTGCTGAGCCAGCGGCAGGGCCCCCAGGCGGGCTGAGCCGCCGGGCCGCGCGCCCGACGCCACTGCCGCCCCCGACCGCACCCGCCTGCGCGCGTGGTCGACGGCGCCCAGGGCATCAGGGCGACAACCGCCAGCCCTTGTTCGTCTTCACCAGCGTGACCTCGTCCTGCCCGTCGCCGCTCTTGACCTGCGTGGCAAACGCCGGATCGCGTGCCCAGTCGGCCTCGACGTGGTGCTTGAGCGCGACCCGCGCCGTGATCGCCTGCGCACCGTCGCGGGCCCGGCCTTCGGTGTAGTCGATCAGCTCGACGAGCTCGGTGCGGCCGTAGCACAGGCTGCCGTCGCGCACCGACCGGCGACCGGCATCCGTCAGGTCCAGCGTGACCTCGTCGATGCGGATGCCCCCGCCCACCGTGCGGGGCCGCGAGTGGACCGGATGGATCACGCCGGCGTCCCCGAGCACCTTGAGCTCGTTGAGCCGGAACGCGGGCGTCCCGAACAGGCCCGGGCCCACCCGCACGGTGACCGGGAACCTCAGTTTGAGGCAGTTCTCCTTGGCCGAGACGTGCTTGCGGATCGCCTCGCGGACCTCGCCGTCGACACCGCTGCAGGCAGCCAGCAGCGCGGCGGCAGCCCACCAGGCCAGCGTCGTGATGGCGCGCAGGGACGTCATCCGGACCTCCTGATCCGTCGGGCGGCAGTCAGTTCTTCGTCTTGAAGAGTTCGCGCAGACCCTTCACCGCCTCGGTGAGGTCCTGCACCTGGTCGAGGTTCTGCAGGCTCGCACCGCCGCGAACCTCACCGAAGCCCAGGGCGTATTCACGCTCCAGCTTCAGCTGGTTCGAAGCCTGCAGCTCGTACTGCTCGACTGCGATCGACGGGCTGAACACCCGGCCGGCCGGCACCTTGCCGACGAAGCGGCGGTAGATGAAGGAGGCGACTCGAGACTCGCCCGGGTTCAAGGTGAACTGCGAGCTGGCGCTGGTGCGCGTCGACACCGGCATGCCCTGCACCGACTCCCGGTAGCGCGAGTCGACGATGTACTTCTCGCCGCGCTCGTCGAGCATCTCGCCGGTGCCCGCCTTGTAGTTCAGGATCAGCGGTACGGCGCCGAGGTTCTGGAACGCGATCCGCACGGTCACCTGGTGGTTGTTCCCGGTCGGCGCGGCCGACTGCACGCCGACGACCTTGGCCAGCACAGGCCCGCTGGCCGTGCAGTTCACGGCGCCCAGACACGGATCACCGGCCGGCATCGCCCTGCCGGCCGCCGCCGACGTCGGGGCGGCCGCGGCGCCATCCGCCAGCGGCCCCGCCGCCCGCGACGCGCCGCCGCGCAGGCCGTCCCGGAGATGCTGCCAGCTCAACGCATGTTCGCGGCCGAGCCGGTATTGGTTGCCGGCCAGCGCCTCGATCTCGCGCACGCTGATCTCGAAGTCGAACTCGGTGCCGACGATGACGTTGCTGGCGAAGAAGTTCAGCTCGATCCTGGCGTCGGCGCTCTCCCCCGGACCGAGCATGAACTTGGGGTCGAAGCGGTTGCGCTCGACACGGCCGATGCCCTTCAACGCCTGGCTGCCCTGCAGCTCGTGCTTGTTGCCGCGGTCATCGTAGGCGGCGGCGGACTTGTCGACGTAGCCGAGGATGAGCGCCGCGCCGGTCCGGTTGGTGAAGCGCAGGGTGACGCTGACCGGCCGGTTGCCCACCGTGTTGGGGCTGACCCGGAAGTCCGTGATCGTGGCCGAGAACTTCGCCACTTCGCGGCACAGCGGCTGCCCGGGACACCGGCCCTGGGCGGTGGCGGCGCTCGCGCTCAGCAGCAGGGCCACGACGGCCAGCAGCGGCCCCGCGATGCGGGCGACCCTCAGAGGCAGCAGACACATTCGACGCGGTGGCGTTGCAGGGCATGCCTGCCCACGGCGGTCCTGCGGGCCGCTCATGTCGCGATCGATGGAGAGGGGTGACTGGGCGGCACGGGCGGTCATGGGGTGCTCCTCGGTCCACACTCTCGCCGAGGCGCGTTACCCGGCTGTTACCGCCGCGCTGGCATGGGCCGCAGCGCCTGCACGCCGTGTCTGCGCCCGGCGGCACGGCGTCATCGTGCGGCCGGGCACCCCTTTCAGGTCCGCCGCGACGGCGGCGGCCGCCAGTCGGCCGGCGGCCCGGGCAGCGGGCCGAGGTCGGCCAGCGTTTCGGCGTGCGCGTCACGGGCGCGTGCGGCGACGGCGGCCGCCTGCGGGTCGCCGG
>CAZQPN010000226.1:0-5251 GCA_964595215.1 uncultured Rubrivivax sp.
CCGCGCAGCGCCGGAAGGCCGCGCAGGAAGTCGAGGATCTCGAGCTGCTCGACCTCCATGGGCATCCCGTCGCAGGCCTCAGCGCCCGCGTGGCTCCGACGCCAGCCCCATGACCAGGGACACGGTGGACACCAGCAGCACGATGGTGAAGGGCAGGCCGGTCGAGACCGCCATCGCCTGCAGCGCGCCGAGTCCGCCGCCGAGGATGAGGGCGATCGCCACCAGGCCCTCCAGCGTGCACCAGAACACGCGCTGCGGCGTCGGCGAGACGACCTTGCCGCCGGAGGCGATGACGTCGATCACCAGCGACCCGGAGTCGGACGAGGTGACGAAGAACACCACCACCAGCACGATGGCGATGAACGACGTGATCTGCGCCATCGGCAGCGCGTCCAGCATCATGAAGAGCTGCAGCGGCAGCTCGGCCTCGACCGCGGCCTGGTAGCCGTCGGCGACGACCTGGCTGATCGCCGTGCCGCCGAACACCGCCATCCAGACCACGCAGGCCAGCGACGGCACGATCAGCACCGAAACCAGGAACTCGCGCACCGTGCGGCCGCGCGAGACGCGGGCGATGAACATGCCGACGAACGGCGACCAGCTGATCCACCAGGCCCAGTAGAAGGCCGTCCAGCCCTGCGAGAAGTTGGCGTCGTCGCGCCCGAACGGGTTCGACAGCGCGGGCAGGAACTGCAGGTAGGCGCCCAGCTTGTCGAACAGGCCGCCGAGCAGGGCCAGCGTGGGGCCGACGGTGATCACGAACAGCAGCAGCAGCAGTGCCAGCACCATGTTGATCTCGGACAGCCGCTTGACGCCGGCGTCCAGCCCGGCAACCACCGAGATCAGCGCGATCGCGGTGATACCGATGACGAGCACGATCTGCGTCGTGCTGCCCTCGGGCACACCGAACAGGAAGTGCAGACCGGCACCGGCCTGCGATGCGCCGAAGCCGAGCGAGGTCGCGAGGCCGAACATCGTCGCCAGCACCGCCAGGATGTCGATCACGTGACCGGGCCAGCCCCAGATCCGCTCCCCGAGCAGCGGATAGAAGACGCTGCGGATCGTCAGCGGCAGGCCCTTGTTGAAGGAGAACAGCGCCAGACCGAGCGCGATCACGGCGTAGATGGCCCAGGGGTGCAGCGCCCAGTGGAAGATCGTGGCGGCCATGCCCAGGCGCGCGGCCGCCTCGGGGTCGCCGGCGGCCGCACCCAGCGGCGCCCAGTCGGTGCGCACGCCGTTCTCGACGCTGGTACCGCCCAGCGCGCTGCCGAAGTGCGACAGCGGCTCGGACACGCCGAAGAACATCAGCCCGATGCCCATGCCGGCGGCGAACAGCATCGCGAACCAACTGGCGTAGGAGTAATCGGGCGTGGCCTCGGTCCCGCCCAGCCGCACCCTCCCGAGCGGCGACACCGCGATGCCGATGCACACGACGACGAAGACGTTGGCCGCGCTCAGGAAGAACCAGTCGAGATTGGACGTCAGCCAGCCGCGCAGGCTGGTGAACATCGGCTCGACCTGGGTCTGGAACATCAGCGTCAGCAGGACGAACACCACCACCAGCAGGCCGGAGACGGCGAACACGCGGTTGTGGATGTCCAGGCCGAAGGGCCCGATGTTCATCACGATGTTGTCCTGGCCAACCTTGTAATCGGTGTCGATCGGGTTGACGCGGCCGTCGGGGGCCATCGGGTCTTTGTTGGCGCTCACTGGGCGGGCCCTTCTTGTCGTAACAGGGCCCATGGTACACAGCGCGCCTTTCGCAACCCTGCGGCCGCCGACACATCGGCGCCGAAGGGGCGGCCGATCTCAAAGACCGGCACGCACCGCCTGCCCGAGGTGGATGACCCCGAGGGCGTAGTAGCTCGACCGGTTGTAGCGGGTCAGGCTGAAGAAGTTGCCGGTGCCGGCGTAGTGGCTCGGCGCGCGGTCGCCGTTCTCGACCATCACCAGTGCCAGCGGCCCGGTGTGCGCCCGCCCGGCATCGCTCAGCACGGCGCCGGCGGCGATCATCTCGGCCGCGCTGAAGCTCGGCACGATGTCCGGTCCGAGCAGCCTGGCGCGCGCCGCGTCGTTGCTTGGCGCGACGACCGTGT
Source organism: uncultured Rubrivivax sp. (assembly GCA_964595215.1). GTDB lineage: Bacteria > Pseudomonadota > Gammaproteobacteria > Burkholderiales > Burkholderiaceae_C > Rubrivivax. The sequence goes on from CAZQPN010000226.1 coordinate 2,097, forward strand.
AGTGCGTCGGCAGCCCGCGTTGCCAGCCGTGCTCGGCGAGGAAGCGTGCGACGCTGCCGATGGCGTCGGTCGCGCTGTGGTGCAGGTCGACGCGGCCGTCGCCATCGAAGTCCAGCGCGAAGCGGTTGATGCTCGAAGGCATGAACTGCGGCAGTCCCATCGCGCCGGCGAACGAGCCCATGACGGAGGCCGGGTCCGCGCCCTCGCGCCGGGCCAGCACGAGAAACGCCTCCAGCTCCTCGCGGAAGTAGCCACTGCGGTCGGAGCGGCCCTCGGGAAAGTCGAAGGACAGCGTCGCCAGCGCGTCCAGCACGCGGAAGCTGCCCATCACGCGGCCGTAGAAGGTCTCCACGCCGACGATGCCGACGACGATCTCGCGCGGGACGCCGAAGTCGGCTTCCGCACGCGCCAGCGCGGCCTCGTTGGTGCGCCAGAACTCGACCCCGGCGGCGATGCGGCGCGGCTCGACGAAGCGGTCGTGGTAGGCCCCCCAGTCGGGCCGTCGGCCGCCAGGTCCGGGCATCATCAGGCGCTGCGACGCGGTGCGCAGGCGGGCCTCGCGCAGCTGCGCGAGCACCCAGTCCAGCGGCCAGTCCTGGCGCGACGCGACGTCGGCGGCGAAGGTCCGCCCTTCGGGTCGCTCGTCGTAGCCGGCGGCAGCGTCGGCCCGGCCATGGCCAGGCCACCACAGCGGCGTGGCGAGGGCGAGGGCGGCGGTGCGTCGGCGCATCGGCAAATTCTAGGTCCGTGCCTGCGCGGCCCGCGGCACACCGCTGCGTGGGGGCCGTTGCCGGACGATGCGCGTCAGCGTGCGCCGCCGGCGCCTGGCAGACGCAGGCGCGCTGCCTCGGCAACGAACTGGCGCCACCAGCGCCTGTCGGGGCGGCGCACGGCGGCGGCGCCGTACCGCAGATGGTCCAGCCGCTCCAATGTGCGCGCCAGCGACTCGCCGGCCGGCCCGAGCGTCTCGCGCACGCGGGCAGCGCGCGTGCGAGGCGGCTCGTGCGCAGCCACTTGAACGCCCACGCGCGCCAGCCGGTCGCGCACCGCCTGCTGCAGCCGCTGCCACGGGTCTTGGCGCCAGCGGTCCCACAGCGCCCAGCCGGCGCCGCCGAGCGCGGCGGTGCTGAGCAGAGCGGCGAGCACGTAGGCGAGGTCCTCCCAGCGCGGCGTCTTGACGCCGAGCGACTCCAGCAGGTCGAACTGCTGGCGCCGAGAGTAGTTCAGTACCCACTGGTTCCAGCGGTTGTCCATGCGCTCCCAGAAGGCGCGCAGCGTCGCGGCGAGCGCCGGGTCGACGGCCCCGAGCGCCCCGGCGACGAAGCCCGGCCGCGGCGCCAGACCCAGGCCCTGGCGGATGCGTTCGGGGGCGACCGCGGCCGTGGGGTCGACGCGTACCCAGCCCTGGCCCTCCAGCCAGACCTCTGCCCACGCGTGGGCGTTGCTGTTGCGCACGATGGTCCAGCCGTCGACCGGCAGCGGGTCGGCGCCCTGGTAGCCGGTGACGATGCGCGCCGGCACGTCGAGCGCGCGCATGATGACGACGAACGCGGCGGCGAAGTGCTCGCAGAAGCCGAGCCGGCGGTCGAACCAGAACTCGTCGATGGCGTCGCGGCCGTACGGACCCGGCTCGAGCGTGTAGAAGAACTCGTTCGCGCGGATGTGGTCGAGGACGGCGTCGACCAGTGCCTGGGCACCGGCGTCGCGCAGGTCCGGGCGCCGGCGCAGCTCGGCGGCCCAGGTCAGCGTGCGCGGGTTGTAGGTCGGCGGCAGGTCGACGTCGTCGCGCAGCGCGAGTTGCGGCGCGTCGGCGTTCATGCGGTAGCGCGGCCAGGCCGCGGCCTGCACGCGCACGCGTTCGGCCAGCGGCCGGTCCAGGGCCCACTGGCCGTCGCGCCGGGCCCGCAGCGCGAAGCCCTCGATCGCCGGCGCGGCGTCGCCCCGGTCGGGCGTGAGCTCGAGCGTCGGCAGCATCGCGAGCCGGCTCGGCTCCACGGTCATCTCGTACGGCAGCGCCTGGCCGAGCAGCTCTGGCGCCGACCCGCTCCAGCCCGAGAAGCGTCGCTGGCGCCACTCGCGACCGTCGAAGTCCGACAGCACCGGCCCGCGGAAGTAGAGCGACTCCGGCGACGGGGTGCGTTGCGGGAAGCGCACGCGCAGCGCGATCGAGTCGTCGTTGGCGAGGTCGGCTACCCCGCCCAGGCTGAGCGTGCCCGACAGCCCGGTGCGCCCGCCGGCATCCTGCGGCAGCCCCCACAGCGGGGCGATGCGCGGGAAGAGCATGAAGAGCACGATCATGATCGGCGCGCCGAGCAGCGCCGCACGCGCCGCGACGCCGCCGGCGGCACGCAGCGATGGCTGGCCGACGGGCATGTGTGCCAGCACCAGCGAGGTCAGCAGCCCCCAGACCGACACCACCATCGCCAGCGCGGTCAGGAAGGACTGCGAGTACAGGAAGTTGGTCAGCACGAGGAAGAAGCCGAGCAGGAAGACCACCATCGCGTCGCGTCGCGCACGCAGCTCCAGCGTCTTCATCGCCATCAGCACGACGAGCATGGTGACGCCGGCCTCCTTGCCCAGCAGCGTGCGCTCGGTGACGAGCGTGAGCCCGACCGCCAGCGCCAACACGGCCACCAGCGTCCAACGGCTGGGCAGTGCGCTGCCGAGCACCGCCAGCCGCGCGCGCACGACGAGGATGATTCCAGCCATCGCGATGCACCACGGCGCCAGATGGCCGGCATGCGGCAGGATCGTCCAGCCGATGACGGCGAGCTGGAACAGCGTGTCGCGCGCGTCGCGGGGCAGGTGTCGCCAGGCGTCGAGCATGCGCACCGTCAGGCCCCCCACAGCGCCAGGCGCTCGAGCGCGGACCGCCGATGCGCATCGCCCTGGCCTGGCGGCAGCTCGGTGCCGGGCAGGCGCAGCCCGTAGCGCAGCCCGGCGCGCTCGGCACCCTCGACCCACGCCGCCATGCGCGACAGCCGCTGCTCGGTGTCGGCGCCGTGGGTGGCCGTCCAGTCCAGCCACAGCTCGCGGCCGCCGCTGGACGAGGTCTCGCGGCTGACCATCTCGCCGCTGCGCGCGACCTTCTTCCACACCACCTGACGCAACGTGTCGCCGCGCCGCCAGGGGCGCACGCCCTCGAGCTCGCTGCC
>CAZQPN010000227.1:0-5244 GCA_964595215.1 uncultured Rubrivivax sp.
ACGAGGTCGACCCGACGTGGGCGGCCACGCGCCGCGGCACGCGGCGCCGGCTCAGGCCTTGGTCGAGATCTTGTGCCGCATCAGGCGGCCCTTCTCGCGGTCCCAGTCGCGCTGCTTCTCGGTCTCGCGCTTGTCGTGCTGCGCCTTGCCCTTGGCCAGCGCGATCTCGACCTTCACCCGCCCGCCCTTGTAGTGCAGGTCCAGCGGCACGAGCGTGAAGCCCTTCTGCTCGACCTTGCCGACGAGGCGCTTGATCTCCGCCTTGTTCATCAGCAGCTTCTTGGTCCGGTCGGGCTCGGGGTGGACATGCGTCGACGCGGTGCGCAACGCGTTGATGCGCAGCCCGATGAGGAACAGCTCGCCGTTGCGGATGACGACGTAGCCGTCGGTGAGCTGCACCTGGCCGGCGCGGATGGCCTTGACCTCCCAACCCTGCAGCACGATGCCGGCCTCGAAGCGCTCGTCGATGTGGTATTCGAAGCGGGCGCGGCGGTTCTCGGCGATGGCGGGCATGGGCGGCAATGGGGTCACCCGGGCCGCCGTCGGATGGGCGGACCGGTAAGATCGCGCATTGTGAAGCACGTCAAGAAGACGGTCCTGCTGTGGTACACGCCGCGCGAGATGTACGACCTGGTGACCGGCATCGAGCAGTACCCGCGGTTCCTGCCCTGGTGCGACCGCGCCGAGGTGCTGGAACAGCACGACAGCGGCGTCACGGCGCGGCTCGGCCTGCACTACATGGGCGTACGCCACGCCTTCACGACCCGCAACGAACACGTGGCCGGCGAGTCGGTGGTCGTACAGCTGGTCGACGGGCCCTTCTCGTTGCTCGACGGCACCTGGCTGTTCCATCCGCTCGGGCGGCCGGGCAGCGAGGCCGAGGCGTGCAAGATCGAGTTCGATCTGCGCTACGCCTTCGCCAGCACCGCGCTGGAGACCGTTGTCAGCCCGGTGTTCGACCGCGTGGCCAACACCTTCGTCGACTCTTTCGTGAAGCGCGCCGAGGTGGTCTATGGGCCCCGATGACGGAGCGCCCGGTGTGCCCGGGCGCCTGCGCGTCGAGGTGATCTACTGCCCGGCGCCGGGCGTGGCCGATCGTAGCCACCTGCTGTTGCCGGCCGGCAGCACGCTGGCCGATGCGCTGGCCGCCAGCGGCGTGCTGACACGCCACGCGCTGGGCACGGCCGACGCGCCATCTCTGCCCACCGGCATCTGGTGCAGGGCGGCGGCACCGGCGACGCCGCTGCGCGACCGCGATCGCGTCGAGCTGTACCGGGGGCTGACGGTGGACCCGAAGGAGGCGCGGCGGCTGCGCTACAGGCGCCGGGCGCGCTGAACGCCCGGCGCGCCGCGAGGGTCGGCCGTGCCCGGCGGGTCAGCGGCAGTCGCTGGCGATGACCGCTCGGGTGCGTTGCGTGTCGGCCGCGCGCTGGGCGTCGCTGACGATCTCGCGTTCACCCTTGTCGTTGACCCGCGCCAAGCGCTGTCCGCTCTCGAGCAGTGCGAGGTGGCTGCGGGCGTTGCGGCAGTTTTCCGCGCGCTGCCGGGCCAGCGCGGCCTCTTCTTCGCGCTTCTTCGCCGCCTGGGCCTGCTCGGCGGCCTGGCGGCGCTTCTCGAGCTCGGGATCGGTCCGCGCCGGAGCGCTCGCAGCCGCGCCAGCCGCAGGCGTGCTTGCCGCATCGGCCGCGCCCGTGGCCGCAGGCGCCAGCGCCACGCGGGGCTGGCCGCCGGCCGGCCGCTGCAGGATGTCGCGCTCGGGCACCTCTCGGGGCGGCGGCAGGTCGCTGACGGTGATCTGGCCGGCGCGGTCGCGCCACTTCCATTGTGCGTCGGCGTCGCCCGCGTACAGGCCGAGTGCGGTCAATGCACAGACGAGGAGCAGGACGGGGCGGGAGCCGGTCGGTCGCATGGCGCGAGTGTAAGACCGGGCCGGGCCGCCGCCCGTGTGCAATCGTCACGGGAAGCGGGCCCCGCGGGGCCATCTCTATAATCGCTTTTTGCGTCTGGAGCCCATCCGCCATGCGCCTTCTCGGCAAAGCGCTCACCTTCGACGACGTGTTGCTGGTGCCCGCGTTCTCCCAGGTGTTGCCGCGCGACACCCAGCTCGCCACCCCGCTGTCCCGCCGCATCGCGCTGAACCTGCCGCTGGTGTCTGCGGCGATGGACACCGTCACCGAGGCCCGCCTGGCGATCGCGATCGCACAGGAAGGCGGCATCGGCATCGTGCACAAGAACCTGACGCCTCGCCAGCAGGCGGCCGAGGTGGCGCGCGTCAAGCGCTACGAGTCCGGCCTGCTGCGCGACCCGATCACGGTGACGCCGGACCAGACCGTGCGCCAGGTGCGGGTGCTGTCGGAGCAGCACGGCGTGTCGGGCTTCCCGGTGCTCGAGGGCAGCCAGGTCGTCGGCATCGTCACCAACCGCGACGTGCGCTTCGAGACCCGTCTGGACGCGCCGGTGCGAGAGATCATGACGCCGCGCGAGCGCCTGATCACGGTCGACGAGCGTGCGTCGCTGGCCGAGGGCAAGGCGCTGATGCACAAGCACCGGCTGGAGCGCGTGATCGTCGTCAACGACGCCTTCGAGCTGCGCGGGCTGATGACTGTCAAGGACATCACCAAGCAGACCAGCTTCCCGAACGCGGCGCGCGACGTGCGCGGCCAGCTGCGCGTCGGCGCCGCCGTCGGCGTCGGCGAGGGCACCGAGGAGCGCGTCGATCTGCTCGTCGAGGCGGGCGTCGACGCGATCGTCGTCGACACCGCGCACGGCCACAGCGCAGGCGTCATAGACCGCGTGCGCTGGGTCAAGCGCCACTACCCGGACGTCGACGTCATCGGCGGCAACATCGCCACGGGCGCGGCCGCACTGGCGCTCGTCGAGGCGGGCGCGGACGCGGTCAAGGTCGGCATCGGGCCGGGCTCGATCTGCACCACGCGCATCGTCGCCGGGGTCGGCGTGCCGCAGATCATGGCGATCGACAGCGTTGCCACGGCGCTGCGCGGCAGCGGCGTGCCGCTGATCGCCGACGGCGGCATCCGCTACTCGGGCGACATCGCCAAGGCGATCGCCGCGGGTGCCGGCACGGTGATGATGGGCGGCATGTTCGCCGGCACCGAGGAAGCGCCGGGCGAGGTCATCCTCTACCAGGGACGCAGCTACAAGAGCTACCGCGGCATGGGCTCGATCGGTGCGATGAAGGCCGGCAGCGCCGACCGCTATTTCCAGGAGAGCGACGAGACCGCCAACCCGAACACCGACAAGCTCGTGCCCGAGGGCATCGAGGGCCGGGTGCCGTACAAGGGCTCGATGGTCGGCATCGTGCACCAGATGGCCGGCGGGCTGCGCGCGGCGATGGGCTACTGCGGCTGCGCCACCATCGACGACATGCACGACCGCGCCGAGTTCGTCGAGATCACCACCGCCGGCGTTCGCGAGAGCCACGTGCACGACGTGCAGATCACGAAGGAAGCGCCGAACTACCGGCTGGACTGAACGCGCCGTGACGCAGCACATCGGGGCCGCGGTCAGCGGGCGCGGCGCAGGGATGGGTTTCATCCTGGTGGCTGTGCTGATCGACATGCTGGCGGTCGGCCTGATCATCCCGGTGCTGCCGGCGCTCGTGGGGAGCTTCACCGCCAGCGCGGCCGAGCAGGCCTTCTGGTACGGCGCCGTGGCCTTCGCCTTCGGCATCGCCAGCTTTCTCGGCGGGCCGGTGATGGGCGCGTTGTCCGACCGCTTCGGGCGCCGTCCGGTGCTGCTGATCGGCTTCGGCGCACTGGCGCTGAACTTCTTTGCCAATGCGCTGGCCACCGCGCTGTGGGTGCTGCTGCTGGTGCGGTTCGTCAGCGGCGCGATGCAGGCCAACGTGGCCGTCGCGCAGGCCTATGTCGCCGACATCACGCCGCCGGCCGAGCGCGCCCGTCGCTTCGGGCTGCTCGGCGCGATGCTGGGCGTCGGCTACACCTTCGGGCCGGTGGCCGGCGGCGTCCTGGGCGACATCGACCTGCGGCTGCCGTTCTTCGTCGCCGGCGCGCTGGCGCTGCTCAACACGCTGTATGGCGTGTTCGTGCTGCCGGAATCGCTTCCGCCGGCGCGGCGCGAGCCCTTCCGTTGGGCGCGGGCCAATCCGGTCGGTGCGCTGCGCGCGCTCGGGGCGCTGCGCGGCGTCGGCCCGCTGGTCTGGGTGATGGCGCTGGCCGGGCTGGCGCAGTTCACGCTGCACATGAGCTGGGTGCTGCACAACACCTTCAAGTTCGGCTGGGGCCCGAAGGAGAACGGCTGGTCGCTGTTCGCCGTCGGCGTGATGGCCGCGCTGGTGCAGGGCGGCTTGATGAAGCGGCTGCTGCGGCGCTTCACGCCGCAGCGGCTGGCGGCGATCGGCATGGTGTCGGCGACACTGGCCTACCTCGGCTGGGGCCTGGCGACCGAGCCCTGGATGATGTTCGCCATCATCGGCCTGAACCTGTTCGGCTTCGCCGCCATGGTCTCGATCCAGAGCCTGGTCTCGGCGGCGGCCGACGAGCGCGACCAGGGCCGCACGATGGGCTCGGTGGCCGCGCTCAACAGCCTGATGGGCGTGGCCGCGCCGGTCATCGCCGCGGCCCTGCTCGGCGCGGTGGCCGGGCTGCCGACGGGCGACGTGCGCATCGGCGCGCCTTTCTTCTTCTGCGCCCTGCTGCAGGGCATCGCGGCGCTGCTGGCGCTGCGTCACTTCAGGCACCAGCGCGGCACGCCGGCCGCTGCTGCCGCCCCCACCTGAGCAGCTTCCCACCGGACCTCCGCGGACCATGCACGACAAGATTCTCATCCTCGACTTCGGCTCCCAGGTGACGCAGCTGATCGCACGCCGCGTGCGCGAGGCGCATGTCTACTGCGAGATCCACCCCAACGACGTCTCCGACGCCTTCGTGCGCGAATTCGCGCCCAAGGGAATCATCCTGTCCGGCAGCCACGCCAGCACCTACGAGGACCACCAGCTGCGCGCACCGCAGGCGGTGTGGGACCTGGGCGTGCCGGTGCTCGGCATCTGCTACGGCATGCAGACGATGGCCGCGCAACTCGGCGGCACGGTGGCCTGGAGCGACCAGCGCGAGTTCGGCTACGCCGAGGTGCGCGCGCGTGGCCACACCCGGCTGCTCGACGGCGTGGAGGACTTCCGCACGCCCGAGGGCCGCGGCATGCTGCGCGTGTGGATGAGCCACGGCGACAAGGTCACCGCACTGCCGCCGGGCTTCGGGCTGATGG
>CAZQPN010000228.1:0-5237 GCA_964595215.1 uncultured Rubrivivax sp.
GGCGGCGTCCTCGCGCCCGAAGGCCAGCGCGCGGTCGTCGCGGCCGGTGAGCATCGTGTAGGCCCCGCGGCGCAGCGCCGGATGCGCCTTGCGGATCTCGATCAGCCGCTTGTAGAAGGCGCGCATGCCCTCGTCGCGCGCCACGCCCTGGCCGGGCAGCACCTCGCGATCCCCCCAGGGCATGTCGTTGCGGTTGAACGGCCACTCGTGGCCGCCGCGAGCGACCTCCTCGCCGTAATAGATCATCGGCATGCCCAGCGAGGTCAGCTGCAGCGCCGCGCAGACGCGGAAGCGGTCGCGGTTGCCGCCGAGGTTGCCGAGCATCATCGGCTCGTCGTGGCTGGACAGGTAGTGCGACAGCACGTAACCGGGCCGCACCTTGTGCCGGTTGCGCAGGTAGGCGGCGTAGGCGACGCTGCGGCCGCGGCCCTGGATCCAACCCTCGCAATTGCCCTTGAAGCTGAAGTCGAACCCGGCGTCGACCTCGTCGCGCGCGAAGAAGCCGTCCAGCGCCTCGGCCGTGCCGCCCCAGTACTCGGCCAGCAGGAAGAATCCGTCGCCGAGCTCGGCGCGTGTGCGCCGGCGATGCTCGGCCCACACATCGCTCGAGACGTGCTTGTAGGTGTCGATGCGGAAACCGTCGACCCCCGTGCGCCTGGCCAGCGCGATGTTGGCGTCGATCACGTGGTCGCGCACCTCGGGGATCTCGGTCTTGAAGTCGGGCAGCCCGCCGACCGCGCACCGGACGGCGTCGACCTCGCAGTTGCCCTCGCCGACGCGCAGCCAGGCCTCGCCGCCGGCCGTCTTGCGGCCCTGGTAGCTCGAGGTGTAGCCGGCGTGGTTGACGACGACGTCCAGCAGCACCTTGACGCCGCGCCGGTGCGCCTCGTCGACGAGGGCCTTCAGGTCGTCCTCGCTGCCGAAATGCGGCTCCATCCGGGTGAAGTCGGCGATCCAGTAGCCGTGGAAGGGCTCATGCACGAAGGACGGCGCCCCCGGCGCGCCGGCCGGCATGCCGCGCGCCTGCTGCAGCTGCACCGGATTGATCCAGATCGCGGTGACCCCGAGGTCCTGCAGATCGTCGAGACGGTCCTTCAGGCCCTTCAGGTCGCCGCCGTGCCAGCCGCCGGGGTTGCGCCGGTCGACGCCGCGATTGTTGCCCGGGTCGCCGTCGGCGAAGCGGTCGATCAACACGAAGTAAAGCACCTCGTCGGCCCAGGTGCGGGCGGGCGCGCCGGGTGCCGTTGCCTGCGCCCAGGTGCTGGCAACGGCGCCGATGGCCAGCGCCAGGGCAGCGCACCTCCCGACCAGACCCTGGCGCCAGGCGCCTCGCACCTGCAGCGCATCGGGGCTCGAAGGAGACGACGACAATGGCACCTGATCCGTTCCTTGCTGTGCTCGGGGGCGACACCGGGCACCCAGCGCAGGCACCCTCTGACCCGTCAGGGGCCAGCGTCGCCGGACTCTAGTAGCAAAACTACATGCCAGCTTCCGTGCTTTCCCTGATCTGGTGCACACCTGACCATCTTGCGTTTTGTCCCCCTTCTATGAGGGGGAATCTGTGGCAAGCTTGGGAGCTTGTGACTGGTTCCTGCTGGCCAGGGTTGAATGTTGTCTGACTACATCGATCGGGCCAACGCATCGCGTCAGGCACCCATGGAGGGTTCGCACCGAATGGCTCACCACACCCGCCTGTTGGGGGACATCGGCGGCACCCATGCCCGCTGGGCATGGCAGGCGGGCCCCGGCGCGCCGATCGGCGACGTCGACGTGACGCGCTGCGCCAACCACGCCTCCCTCCTCGACGCGGCCCGCGACTACCTCGCCAGGCACGGCCTGCCATCCCCGCGCGAGGCGTGCATCGGCATCGCGACACCGGTCACCGGCGACGCGGTGCGCATGACCAACCACCACTGGTCGTTCTCGATCGAGCAGGTGCGTCAGGCCCTCGGGCTGGAGCGGCTGCTGGTGATCAACGACTTCACGGCGCTGGCCAACAGCCTGCCGGCACTCGGCCCGGACGACCTGCGCCGCCTCGGCGGTCCGGACGGCGCCGAGGCGGCCGGCCATGCACGCGCGCCGCTGGCCCTGCTCGGACCCGGCACCGGCCTGGGAGTCTCCGGGCTCGTCTGCTGCGACGGCGGCTGGCAGGCCCTGGCCGGCGAAGGCGGCCATGTCACGCTCGCGGCGGCCGACGCCGAGGACGACGCCGTGATCAGCTGGCTGCGCAAGCGCTTCGAGCACGTCTCGGCCGAACGGGTGCTGTCGGGCGTCGGTCTGGTCGCCCTGTACGAGGCCGCTAGCGCGCTCGCTGCCACCGCCCCTCGAGACCTCACACCCGCCGATGTCACCGCGCATGCGTGCGCCGGCGACGACGCCGCGTGCACGCGCGCGGTGCAGCTGTTCGCCGGCTTCCTCGGCAACGTCGCCGGCAACCTGGCGCTGACGCTGGGTGCCCGCGGCGGCGTCTACGTCGGCGGCGGCATCGTGCCACGCCTGGGCGAGGCCTTCGATGCCGAGCTGTTTCGGCGCCGCTTCGAGGGCAAGGGGCGGTTCGCCGCCTACCTGCGGCCGATCCCGACCTGGCTCATCACGGCCGCCACCCCGGCGCTGCTGGGTGCGGCGCGGACGCTGGACATCACGCACACGGCCTGAGCCCGGACGTGACAGCCGAGCATGAGCGTCCCCGACTGATCGCCGACATCGGCGGCACCTTCGCGCGCTTCGCGCTCGAGGCCGCGCCCGGCCGCTTCGAACACGGCGTGTCGCTGCGATGCGCCGATCACGCCGACTTCCACGCCGCCGTCACCGCCTACCTCGCGCGCATCCCCCAGCCCTGGCCGGTGCACGCCGCCATCGCCATCGCCAACCCGGTGGAGGGCGACGAGGTGCGGATGACGAACTACCACTGGCACTTCTCGATCGAGCAGATGCGCGAGCGGCTGGCGCTGGAGACGCTCGTCGTCGTCAACGACTTCACGGCGCTGGCGATGGCGCTGCCGCGTCTACAGCACCACGAGCGCCGCCAGGTGGGCGACGGCGAGGCGCGGTCCGGCAGCGTCATCGGCGTGCTCGGCGCGGGCACCGGCCTGGGCGTGTCGGGGCTGATCCCGGCCGGCCGCCGGGGCGAGGGCTGGGTGGCGCTCGGCACCGAGGGCGGACACACCAGCTTCGCGCCACGCGACGAGCGCGAGATCGAGATCCTGCGCTTCGCGCGCCGCGAGTTCGGCGACAGTGGCCATGTGTCCTTCGAGCGCCTGGCCTCCGGCCCGGGTCTGGACCTGATCCACCGCGCGCTGTGCGCGCGCGACGGCGCGCCCGCGCAGCGGCTGGCCGCGCCGGTCATCACGCAGCGCGGGCTCGCCGGTGACGCCCGCTGCGCAGAGGCGGTCGAAGTCTTCTGCGGCGTGCTGGGCACGGTGGCGTCCAACTTGGCGGTCACCCTCGGAGCGTTCGGCGGCATCTTCATCGGCGGCGGCATCGTGCCCCGGCTGGGCGAAGCCTTCGACCGTTCGCCGTTCCGCGCCCGCTTCGAGGAAAGGGGCCGCTTCAGCGCCTACGTCGCCGAGATCCCGACCTTCGTCATCACCGCGCCCCAGGCCACGCTGGTCGGCGCCGCCGTCGTACTGGCAGAGCAGCTGTCCGGCCGCGAGTCGCCCGACGGCTCGAGCGTGCTCGGTCAGATCCGGCGCGCGCGCAGCAGCCTGTCGCCGGCAGAGGAGCGCGTCGCGGCGCACGTGCTGGCGCACCCGCGGGCGGCGCTGAACGATCCGATCGCCAAGATCGCACGCGCCGCGTCGGTCAGCCAGCCGACGGTGATCCGCTTCTGCCGCACGCTCGGCTGCGAGGGACTGTCGGACTTCAAGCTGCGCCTGGCGGCGAGCCTGACCGGCACGGTGCCGGTGACGCACACCAAGGTCACGGGCGAGGACAGCACGCTCGAGCTGGCCGTCAAGGTGCTTGGCAACAGCGCGGCAGCCGTGCTGCAGCTGCGCGACCATCTGAACCGCGAAACCATTGACCGCGCGATCGACCTGCTGACGTCGGCGCGCCGGATCGAGTTCTACGCCGTCGGCCATTACAGCGTCGTCGCCGACGACGCGCAGTTCAAGTTCCTGCGTTTCGGCGTCGCGTCGGCCGCGGTGACCAACCCCCGTCTGCTGCGCATGAGCGCCGAGGTCTTGCGGCCCGGGGACGTCGCCGTCGTCGTCAGCAGCAGCGGCCGCATCGAGGACCTCGTCGCCGTCGCCGACACGGCGCGCAGCCGCGGCGTGCCGGTGCTGGCGATCACCGCCGGCCACTCGCCGCTGGCGCGCAAGGCCGATGTCGCGATCATCGTCGACCACGTCGAGGACATCGCCACCCATGTGCCCATGGTCAGCCGCATCCTGCACCTGCTGGTGATCGACATCCTGGCGGTCGGCGTGGCGATGCGGCGCGGCGGCGGGGCGCTGCCCGCGCTGCCGCTGGAGACCGTCGACGCACTCGACGAGGCGCCGCCCGCACTCGCCACGGCCACCGCCCGCCGGGCCGCGCCCGGCATCAGCACCGCCGGCCAGCTCAGCCACCTCAGCTCGCACAGCCGCTAAACTAGGTGCCTGTCCCGAGGAGCGTTGCAAGGGCCCGGTCCCGTCCGGTGCCGCCAGGCTCGGGACGCCGCGACCGCCGCCGGGCTGGCGCGGTGGGCAACGGCGCTCGCAGCCCCGCAGCGTTGCGCCATGTCCCATCCCGATCCCGTTTCCGATCCGCGCCCACCGACCCCGCCCACCGTGGCGGCACCGTCCGCCGTGCAGCCGATGCGCCTGTCCGGCCTGGAGCCGGTCACGCTCGGCGCCGGCCACCTGTTCGTCAACATCGGCGAGCGCACCAACGTCACCGGCTCCAAGGCCTTCGCGCGCCTGATCCTCGGCGGCCAGTTCGAGGAGGCGCTGGCGGTGGCGCGCCAGCAGGTCGAGAACGGGGCCCAGATCATCGACGTCAACATGGACGAGGCGATGCTGGACTCGGCCGCGGCGATGGAGCGCTTCCTGAAGCTGGTCGCCAGCGAGCCCGAGATCGCGCGCGTGCCGATCATGATCGACAGCTCGAAGTGGAGCGTCATCGAGACGGGTCTGAAGTGCCTGCAGGGCAAGGGCATCGTCAACAGCATCTCGCTGAAGGAGGGGGAGGACGAGTTCAAGCGCCAGGCCACGCTGGTGCGCCGCTACGGCGCCGCCGCGGTGGTGATGGCCTTCGAC
>CAZQPN010000229.1:0-5216 GCA_964595215.1 uncultured Rubrivivax sp.
CCTGTTCACCGTGTTCCAGCACGAGGCGGCTTTCGCCGTCCAGCCGCGCCGCGTCGCCGGCACCCAGGCGCTGGCCGTTGACGACCAGTGCGCCGCGGGCCACGTGCACATAGGCGATGCGCTGCGGGTCCAGCGCCGCTTCCACGCGCTCGGCGCCTTCCAGCAGTCCGGCGCGCAGCGTGGCGTCGGCATGGATCGTCACCGAGCCGTCGCGGCCATCGGGCGAGGCCACCAACGCCAGCCGGCCGCGCTTGGCGGCGGCGTCGAAGTGCTTCTGCTCGTAGCCAGGGGCGATGCCGCCGCGCTGCGGCAGGATCCAGATCTGCAGGAAGTGCGTGGCCTGGTCGGCGCTGTGGTTGAACTCGCTGTGGCGCACGCCGGTGCCGGCGCTCATGCGTTGCACGTCGCCGGGGCGGATGACCCCGGTCGATTTTCCGGCTTCAGTGCCGCCTTCGATGCCATTGCCCATGCTGTCTTTGTGCGCGAGCGCGCCGTCGAGCACGTAGCTGACGATCTCCATGTCGCGGTGGCCGTGGGTGCCGAAGCCGGTGCCGGGGGCGATGCGGTCCTCGTTGATGACGCGCAGGTTGCCCACGCCCATGTGGCGCGGGTCGTGGTAGTCGGCGAACGAGAAGCTGTGGAAGCTCTTCAGCCAGCCGTGGTCGGCGAAGCCGCGGTCCTGCGATTTGCGAAGTGTCAGCATGGTTCGTCTCCTTGACCCTGATGGTGCGCCCGGCCGGCCGCGCGATCGCCGACATCGCTTGACGAGGGCGTTCAAGCGCTTTGAAGGCCGCCGGCGGCGCGCGACAATGACCTGATGCCGGAACGCCGCAACGTGCTGACCCCCGAGGCGCTGGCCATGATGGACAGCATCGCCCGCAGCGGCAGCTTCGCCGCCGCCGCGCGCGAGATGGGCAAGGTCCCGTCGGCGCTCACCTACAGCGTGCGCCAGCTCGAGGACGCGCTCGACGTGCTGCTGTTCGACCGCAGCTCGCGCCAGGCCCAGCTCACCGCCGCCGGCCAGGAGCTGCTGGTCGAGGGGCGGCGCCTGCTGCAGGAGATGGACGCGGTGGCCAACCGCGTGCGCCGGGTCGCCAGCGGCTGGGAGACCGAGCTGTCGGTCGGCGTCGAGGACATCGTCTCGATGACGACGGTGTTCGAGCTGATCGAGGCTTTCTGCGGCGTGTGCGGTGTCGGGGACGACGCCGGCCGCGGCCCGGCGACGCGCCTGCGGCTGCGCACCGACGTGCTCGCCGGCACCTGGGAGGCGCTGATCTCCGGCCAGGTCGACCTCGCGATCGGGCTGACGGGCGAGTTCGCGCATCCGGCCGGCATCGAGGTGCGTTCGCTCGGCCGCATGGGCTTCGTTTTCTGCGTTGCACCGCACCACCCGCTCGTGTCGGCCGAGGAGCCGCTGAGCGATGCCGAGCTCGTCCATCACCGCGCGGTGGCCGTCGCCGACAGCGCGCAGCGCCTGGCGCGCCAGACGGTCAACCTGCTGCCAGGGCAGGACGTGCTGACGGTGCCGAACATGCGCGCCAAGCTCGAGGCGCTGCTGCGCGGCCTGGGCTGCGGCTTCCTGCCCGAGCCCTGGGCCCGGCCGCACCTGGAGGCCGGCCAGCTGGTGCAGCGGAAGACCTCGCGCGGCGATCGGCTGGCGACACTGCACTACGCCTGGCGCGCCGAGCGCGGGCCGGCCGGCCTGGGGCGCGCACTGCAGTGGTGGCTCGGCCAGCTGGACAGCCCGGCGACGCGCGAGGCGCTCGTCGAGCGCCAGGCCGGGCGGCTGCCGTGAACAACCGGGTGGGCGCGACCGACACGCCGGCCGGGCACGCTGCGCCGACTGCGGCCGAGTCCACCGCCGGGCCCTGCACCAGTCCCTACACCGGCCGCTTCGCCCCTTCGCCCACCGGCCCGCTGCACGCCGGCTCGCTGGTCGCGGCGCTGGCCAGCTGGCTCGACGCGCGTGCGCACGGCGGCCGCTGGCTGGTGCGCATCGAGGACGTCGACACGCCGCGCTGTGTTCCGGGCACGGACCGACTGATACTCGCGCAGCTGGCGGCCTGCGGCCTCGTGCCCGACGCACCGCCGTGGCACCAGTCGACGCACGGCCCAGCCTATGCCGGCGCGCTGCAGGCGCTGGTCGACGCCGGCGCCGCCTATCCCTGCGACTGCACGCGGCGCGAGATCGACGCCGCGCTGGCCGCGCGCGGCATCGTGCACGAGCGCTTTGCCGAGCGCGTCTATCCTGGCACCTGTCGGCCCGAGCACGGCGGCCCGCGCGGCCGGCCGCACCCGGCCTGGCGGCTGCGCGCCGAGGGCGTCGTCGACTGGGTCGACCGCCGCCTCGGCCCACAGCGGCAGGACGTCGGCCGCGCCGTCGGCGACTTCGTGCTCAGGCGCGGCGACGGCGTCTGGGCCTATCAGCTCGCGGTCGTCGTCGACGACGCGGCGCAGGGCGTCACCGACGTCGTGCGCGGCGCGGATCTGGCCGACAACACCGCGCGCCAGATCCTGCTGCAGCGCGCGCTCGGCCTGCCGACGCCGCGCACCCTGCACACGCCGCTGGTGCTCGGCGCCGACGGCCACAAGCTGTCCAAGCAGAACGGTGCCGCGCCGATCGAACTCGCCGATCCGCTGCGCGCGCTGCAGGCCGCCGCCGCGGTCCTCGGCCTGCCGGCGATCGTGGCATCGACGCCCGCCGATTGGCTCGCGCGGGCGGTGCCGGCGTGGGCTGGCATCATGCGGGCCCTGATCCACCCCCGACCCCCCCTCACGGAGCCCCGATGATCACGACCGCCAGCGGCCTGCAGTACGAAGACACCACCCCCGGCACCGGCGCGACCGCCGCCGCCGGCCAGCGCGTGACGGTGCACTACACCGGCTGGCTGCACGACCCGCAGGCCGACGGCGGCCGCGGCCGCAAGTTCGACTCGAGCAAGGACCGCAACGACCCCTTCGTGTTCCCGCTCGGTGCCGGCCACGTGATCGGCGGCTGGGACGAAGGCGTGCAGGGTATGCAGGTCGGCGGCACGCGCGTGCTGCTGATCCCGCCGGCGCTCGGCTACGGCGCGCGCGGCGCCGGCGGCGTCATCCCGCCGAACGCGACGCTGGTTTTCGAGGTCGAGCTGCTCGGTACCTGACGCGCAGGCGGCGATGACCCATCGACCGGCGACCGCGCCATGCTCGAAGCCCTCGCTGCCCTGCTCGCCTTCCAGCTGCTCGGCGAGGCGATCGCCCACCTGAGCGGCTGGCCCGTCCCCGGGCCGGTGATCGGCATGGCGCTGCTGTTCGTCGCCTGGCCGGCGCTGACGCGGCTGCACGCGCGGCTGGGCGGCGTCGCCGACACGCTGCTGGCGCACTTCGGGTTGCTGTTCGTGCCCGCCGGCGTCGGCGTGATGCTGCACGCGGGCCTGCTGCGCGACTGGTGGGCGCCGCTGCTGGTCGGCGTGATCGTCAGCTCGGTGCTGACGATGGCACTGACGGCCGGCCTGTTCGTCTGGCTGCGCCGGCGCCGAAGCGACGACGCACCCGCACCCCCGCCGCCAGCCGAGGCACCGTGAATCCGATCGCGCCGGTCCAGTCGCTCTGGGTCTACCTGGGCGCCAGCCCGCTGCTGTGGCTGCTGCTGACGCTCGGCGTCTACGTGCTGGCATTGCGCGTGCAGCGCCGTCTCGGCGGCTCGCCCTGGGCGAATCCGGTTCTGCTGTCGGTGGCGGCGCTGGTGGCCGTGCTGGCCGGCACCGGCACGCCCTACCCGACCTACTTCGACGGCGCGCAGTTCGTGCACTTCCTGCTCGGCACCGCGACCGTCGCGCTGGCGATCCCGCTGCGCCGCCAGTGGGCCGAGGTCAAGGCCGTGCTGACGCCGGCGCTGGTGGCGGTGTTCGCCGGCAACGTCTGCGGCGCCGCCGTCGCGATGACGGTCCTACGGCTGTGGGGCGCGCCGGGCGAGCTGATCGCCTCCATCGCGCCCAAGGGCGTCACGGCCCCGGTCGCGATGGCAGTGGCCGAGCGGGTCGGAGGACTAGCGTCCCTGACGGCGGTGCTGGTGATTGCCAGCGGCATCCTGGGGGCCACCCTGGCCACGCCGCTGCTGAACGCGCTGCGCGTCCGCGACTGGGCGGCGCGCGGGCTGGCCGTCGGCGTGGCGGCGCACGGCATCGGCACCGCGCGGGCCTTCCAGGTGAATGCCATGGCCGGCACCTTCGCGGGTGTCGCGATGGCGCTGTCCACCGTCATGGCCTCGGTGCTGGTGCCCTGGCTGGTGCCGCTGTTCGCCTGACCACGGAGTTCGCGGACGGACGAAACCCGGCGCCGAGCGGCCGTCGCCGGCGCGCGGGTCGTGCCGGCCATCGGGCCTGGCGTCCTGGCGGGCGTCTTGCCTGCCATCGAAGCGGCCCTCGGGCCGTCCCTGCGGCCGCCCGTAGGGACGCGCACCGGGCCGCGGGCCACGACCTGCCGGCAACGGCCGATCGAAGGTCGGCGCCGGGCGCCTGGGCTCCAGCCCCTCGATGACGCCGGCCGGGATGTCCTGCGTCGTGAAGCGCTGGATGCGGTGGATCATGCCGGCGTCGCGGCGCTCAGCCAGCGTCACGGCCAGCCCGGCGCGGCCGGCGCGGCCAGTGCGGCCGATGCGGTGCACGTAGTCCTCGGCCTTCATCGGCAGGCCGTAGTTGATGACGTGGCTGATGGTCGGCACGTCGATGCCGCGCGCCGCGACGTCGGTGGCCACCAGCACACGCAGGTCGCGCGTGCGCAGCCCGTGCAGCACGCGGTTGCGCCGGCCCTGCGGCATGCCGCCGTGCAGCGCCGCCACGCGGTGGCCCATCTCGCCCAGACGTTCGGCCAGCCAGTCGGCATCACGCTGCGTGCTCGTGAAGACCAGCGCCTGGTCGACACCGCGTTCGGTCAGGATGTGGTCGAGCAGCGCGTTCTTGTGCGCGCCGTCGTCGGCCCAGTGCAGCCGCTGCTCGATGTCGGCGTGGGTGTCGGTGTGCGAGGCGACGTCGACACGCTGCGGGTCGCGCAGCAGGTCCTGCGCCAGGCGGCCGACGTGACCGCCGAAGGTGGCGCTGTACATCACCGTCTGGCGCTTGGCAGGCAGCGCCTGCGCGATGTGGTGGATGTCGTCGATGAAGCCCATGTCCAGCATGCGGTCGGCCTCGTCGAGCACCAGCATCTCGACATTGGCGAGCACCGCCTTGCCGCTGGCC
>CAZQPN010000230.1:0-1405 GCA_964595215.1 uncultured Rubrivivax sp.
CGTGCGATGGCGGCGTGCGCGCTGCTGACGCTGTCGATCCCGCCGGGCGGGGCGTTGGCGCAGGTGCTGCCGGTGGGCCCGAAGGTGGTGCACGGCCAGGCGCAGGTCAGCACCACCGGTGCGGCGATGACGGTGACCAACAGCGCCGGCACCATCCTGAACTGGCAGGCCTTCAGCATCGGCGCCGGCGCCAGCGTGCACTTCGCGCAGCCCGACGCCGCCAGCAAGGTGCTCAACCGCGTCGTCGGCAGCGACCCGTCGAACATCCTGGGCTCGCTGTCCAGCAACGGCCAGGTCTGGCTGCTCAACCCCCACGGCGTGCTGTTCGGGCGCGACGCGCGCATCGACGTCGCCGGCCTCGTGGCCTCCACCTTGCGGTTGAACGACGGCGACTGGCTGTCGGGCCGCTTCAGCCTGGTCGGCGACCCCGACGCGGGTGCCGGCGTCGTCAACCAGGGCGAACTGCGCTCCACGCTGGGCGGGCGCATCGCCCTGGTGGGCGCCGACGTGCGCAACGAAGGCCTGATCGACGCCCCGGGCGGGCAGATCGTGCTGGCCGCCGGCCACAGCGTCGAGCTGATCGACACCGGTGCGCCGCGGCTGGGCGTGCGCGTCACCGCGCCGGCCGGCGAAGCGCTCAACCTCGGCGAAGTCCTGTCCGCCGGCGGGCGCATCGACATCCACGCCGCGGCCGTCAACCAGAGCGGCATCGTCAGCGCCTCGTCGTTGCAGGCCGGCCCGGGCGGGGAAATCTGGATCCAGGCCGCAGGGCGCGCCACGCTGGCCGACGGCAGCGCGACGAGCGCGACCAGCGCCGAGGGCGCAGGCGGGCAGGTGCGGCTCTTCGGCGCCGAGGTCGGGCTGCTGGGCCGCGCCGCGGTCGACGCCTCGGGCGTGACGGGCGGGGGCGAAGTGCTGGTCGGCGGCGGGCAGGAGGGCAGGGACGCCCGCTACCCGAACGCGCGCGCCGTGTACTTCGGCCCCGAGGCCACGATCCGCGCCGACGCCACCGCGCAGGGCGACGGCGGGCGCATCATCCTGTGGAGCGACGAGGCCACGCGGGCCTTCGGCAGCCTGAGCGCGCGCGGCGGGGCGCTGGGCGGCGACGGCGGCTTCGTCGAGACCTCCGGCGGCTGGCTGGACGCGCGGCCGGCGGCGATCGACGTGACGGCGCCGCGCGGGGTCGCCGGCGAATGGCTGCTGGACCCGTACGACATCGTCATCAACGATGCCGATGTCGACGAGGGCATCGATGGCATCGATCCACTGCCCCTACCGAGCGAGGTGTACACCTCGGTCGCCGACCCCGCACAGTTGTCCACCCAGACCATCACCGCTGCCCTGAATGAGGGGACGAACGTGACGGTGACGACCGGCGCCGGCGGGCCGGTCGACGGCGGAAACA
>CAZQPN010000230.1:1415-5215 GCA_964595215.1 uncultured Rubrivivax sp.
AGGTGCCCTCCATGCTAGAGTCCTGCTTTAGTTTCATCTTCCAGTCGGCCAACATCAACGTCACCGACGCCGACCCGGGCGACTTCACGGTCATCGCCGACCGCAACATCGACCTGTTCGAGTCCACGATCACCAGCGCCAACGGACCGATGACCGTGACCCTACTGGCGGGGCGTGATCCGGTGGTCACTGCGATCTCGACCGGGCGGGGGACCATAGACATCCAGGGCTCGGAGATCTCGACCAACGGCGGTGACATCGTTCTGGGCGGCCTGGCCTCCGTCATCGATCCGAACTCCACGGATCCGGGTGTCACCAACGTCGCGCTGGGCCACGACGATGCGGGCACGCGTGGCGCCGGCATCAGCCTGTCGAGCAGCCCTGACTTCACGACCAGGCTGGATGCCGGGACCGGCACAGTCACGATGCGGGGCGCGAGCATCGCCACCGACGCCGACGCCGCGGGCATCTACGTGTCGCCGTCCAGTGTCGTCACCGGCCGCGTCGTCGACCTCATGGGCTGGGTCTACTCGGCGGGTTCGCTGGTCGGCCCCAGCGCCCTCCCGGGCTTCACAGATGAGTACACCAACCGCGAAGGCTTGGACCTCCGTGGCTCGTTGACCGCGGTCGAATCCATGTCGCTCGACGGCACGGCGCTGTCGCCGGTCTTCCGCGGCGACACCCTCGTCGCCGGGGTCAGCATCAGCGGGTCGCTCGTCCTCGACGCCAGCGACGCGAACCGCACGCTCTCCATCAGCGGCACGATGCGCGATGAGCTTCCACCGCCGGATGAGAGCTGGGTGCGTCGCGCCGGGGTCCTGATCTTCCCGACGGCCGACGTCTCGGCGACCGCCGCGAGCGCGATCCAGATCGACGGCACCGACCGCAGCGCGGACGCCACGATCTACTACGGCATTTACGCGAACGCCGGCACGCTGTCGGGCCCGGGCGGCAACGGCTCGCTCAGCCTGTTCTCGTTCGAGCGGGTCCGCCTGGATGCGACCACCGTCTCGCTGGCGGGGTCCAGCACCCTGTTCGTCGACGGCAGCGAGGTGATCCTCGACGCGGCGTCGATCACCGGCGGACTCAGCCTGCAGGTCACCGGCGACGACCTGATCGAGGTCCGCAACGACAGCAACATCGACATTGCCGGGGGCATCCTTTTCGACAGTCCGGGCGGCAACATCGTGGTCAGCGGGTCGACGATCGCGTCCAGCCTCAACCTCGGCGCCGGCGTCGTCTTCACCAGCACCGGCTGGCAGCAATTCCTGTCGGTGACGCTGAGCAGCGCAGGCGACGACATCACGCTCGGCGGCAACACGCCCGTCGGCCTGCCGCTCGGCGGGGTGGGCATTTCGCAGCCGACGGGCGCAGACGGGGGAGATCCTGCCGACCTCCAAGCTGGTGTCACGATCTCCGGCAGCTCGAGTTTCTCCACGTCGGGACAGGGCCAGTTGTCGATCTACGGCGTCGGCCGGGCTACGTCGAACACGGCCGTGTTGATCGAGGACTCCAGCCTGTCGGCCCACGACATCGTGGTCGTCGGTGAGAACCTCGCGACCGGCTCGGAAGGCGTTGCGATCTCGGGGAGCCGTTTGCTCGCCACGCACAGCATCGACGTCCACGGCTTGGGCGACGTGTTTGGCGTGAGCGTCACCGGGGACTTCCAACTCCAAGTGCTGCCGCCAGCGCCGGATCCCACGGCGTTCGTCAGACTCGTCGGCGAGGCCCAGTCGCTGGCCCTCGTGTTCAGAGAGGGCGTCTACGTCGACGCGACGACGGCCACCAGTTCCGTGCCCATTTCTGCAGCCCAGGGCGCGAGTGTGACCCTCCGTGGCGAGTCGGACGACTACGGCGTCTACCTGGTCGACGATCCGTTGCTGCACGGCCCTGCCGATCCGCCGGCGCCACCGCCGCGGTCAACGATCGAGGTGACCGGAGGCGGCACGATCACCGTCGGTGATTCGTCGGTGATTAGCTCGACCTTCTCCGATCCGTACCTCGAAGGCGTCGAGTTGAGGACTGACGGCGCCATCGAGATGGCGGGTTCATCCGGGATCGTGATCAACGGCGCCAGCGAGTTGTATGGCAACACTGGCGTTTCGCTGACCTCGGGATTTACTGTCCAGATCGACTCTTCGACGCTTTGGTCCGACGCTGGAGGGCCCATATCCATCGCCAGCTGGGGCTGGCAGGACATCGCTGCCTCAACGCTCTACAGCGCCGGGGGAGACGTCACGCTGGGCGGTTTCACCACCTTCGATCTGCCCCAGTTTATCGGCACCTTTGATGGCGCCTACAGATCCGTCACCTTCGGCGGAACCGCCGGAATCGACATCCGTCAAGGCTCTGTGATCACGACGCCTGGAGGCGCCATCACCGTTGCCGGTGCCAGCACCATCGACAACGGTGTCGGCGTGTCCATCAACCAGGCCTCGTTGACGGGCCGACGCATCGACATCAGCGGTAACGCGAGCGAAGCAAACGCGGACACGCTGCCGGGCAGCGGCACGGGCATCGACATCCAGGCTAGTCAGCTGACCGCCGAATTCGGCATCAACCTTCTGGGTTATGGGAAGGACATTGGGGTCGCAATCGGGACGGGCGACTCGCCAAGCCTGAGTCTGAGTCAAGCTGGCTTCCTGGAGATCATCGGCTGGGGGTCGGGGGTCAACCAACCCGGTGTGCTGATGGAAGCCCTTGGCAGTGGATCTGCTGCACATATTGTTGCACCGCAAAGCAATCTGGTCATGGGCGGTCGGTCGCCCTTCGGTACGGCCATCGCCATCACCGACATCCGAGATGGCACCGACCCGACCTTCGACGTCGCCAGTGGCAGCGTGGGCGGCGTGTACGCGGACCGTGTCTCTCTCGTGAGCGTGTTCCTCCGCAGTCAGAGCCAGATGATCGTGGCCGGCAAGGAGTCCCTGTCTGCGACCGATGTGCGGATCGATGAAAGTGGTTTGGGCGGCGTGATCCTGCGTGGTGAGCAGTCCCTCGTCCTCGACAGTGTTCAGGTCAGCTCCGCTGCCGGGGTCTCTATGACCGGCGCCAATGTCACCACTGCGGGCGCCACGTCCGTTGTGAGTTTGGCCTCGGGCGATGCGATCGTGCTGACGAGTGGCAACGGCTTTCTCGTGGCACCGATGACCAGTTGGTCGAACACTGCCGATCCGCTGACGGTGCTGCAGACGCCCAACGGCCGTTGGCTGGCGCACTTCACGGACGTGAGCGCATCGGGCGACTATCCGGTCGGGTTGCCCTACGACTTCAAGCTGTACAACGCGCTGCCTGGCGACGGGGCCACCGACGCCTTTGCGGGCAACGGCCTCGTGTTCTCGACGCCGCAGTTCGCCAGCGTCACCGCCACCTTCCTGCCGAAGACCTACGACGGCACGACATCGGCGCAACTCGGCGGCATCAGCGCCGTGGGCGTCAACGGCGACCAGGTGACCGGTGCCAGCCTGAGCGGGGTGCCCGAGTTCGCGAGCGCGAACGCCGGCACCAACATCCCGGTCGCCCTCAACTTCTCGTTCGACTTCGCAGACAGCAACGGCAAGCCGGTCTACGGCTACCTCTACTCGTCCAACCTGCGCGGCAACATCGACCCGGCGCCGCTGACCTTCACCGTCAGCGTCGCCGACAAGGTCTACGACGGTGGTGTGTCCGCGCTGGCATCGGCGGCGATCACCGGCGGCCTGGTCGGCAACGAGACGCTGGGCCTGGGCGCCTTCGCCGAGTTCCCGGTCAAGGACGTCGGCAGCTACCCGGTCCTGGTCGACCTGACGCTGAGCGACGGC
>CAZQPN010000231.1:0-5201 GCA_964595215.1 uncultured Rubrivivax sp.
AGTTCCGCCGCCGCGGTCGGCGTCGGCGCGCGCAGGGCGGCGGCAAGGTCGCTCAGGCTGACGTCGGTTTCGTGGCCGACGCCGCAGATCAGTGGCAGCGCGCAGCCGGCAACGGCGCGCACGACTCGTTCGTCGTTGAAGGCCCACAGGTCCTCGAGCGAGCCGCCGCCGCGCACCAGCAGCAGCAGGTCGACCTCGCGCCGCGCGCCGGCCTGAGCGAGCGCCTGCACCAGCGCCGCCGGCGCCTCGGCACCCTGCACCGGTGCCGGGTACAGCACGAGCTCGACGTGCGGTGCGCGGCGCGCCAGCGTGCTCAGCACGTCGCGCAGCGCCGCCGCCTGCGGCGACGTCACGATGCCGATGCGCCGCGGCAGCCGCGGCAGCGGCCGCTTGCGCGCGGCATCGAACAGGCCGGCGGCCTCCAGCGTGGCGCGCAGGCGCAGGAACTGTTCGTAGAGTGAACCGACGCCGACGCGCTGCATGGACTCGGCGACGAACTGCAGGTCGCCGCGCGGCTCGTAGACGGCCAGCCGCCCACGCAGTTCGACCTGCTGCCCGTCCGCCGGCGTGAAATCCAGCAGGGCGGCCGATCGACGGAACATCGCGCTGCGCAGCAGCGCTGGAGCGCCGTCGGCGTCCTTCAGCGAGAAATAGCAGTGCCCGCTCCCGGCGCGCGTGAAGCCCGACAACTCTCCACGCACCGTGACCGCGCCGAATCGCGCCTGCAGCGCATCCGCCGCGGCCAGCAGCAACGGTGCGACGCCCCACACCGGCCGCACCGGCGCCGCCGGAATCGACTCAGCCACGGCGCCTTCGCTCGCTCGGCGGACGCGAGAACTCCACAAGCACGGCGTCGCGGGTGGAGCGTGGCATCACCCCGGTCACGAAACCGTCATTTCCACGCAAGTCCATGATCCAAAAGGAAAAACAGGCGCTCAAAAATGCAGCAAAGAGCCGTCGCGCCAGCAAATCCGCGGTGTCGCAAGCGGTGTCCGAGGGTTGTCCACAAAGTTGTCCACCGAATCGGTGGATGAGCACGGCTTTTCGGTTCGCCAAGTCCGCCGAGGCCGCTCGACCCATCGTCCATAATCAGCGCCGTCTCGCGCAACGAACGACCGGATCCCCCTTTGTTTGCCATCATACAAGCCGCTGGATGGCCGATCTGGCTGCTGATCGCCTGCTCCGTCGTCGCCCTGGCGTTGATCTTCGAGCGCCTGTACCAGTTGCGCGCCTCGCGTGTCGCGCCGCCGGCCCTGATCGACGAGGTCATCAGCGTGACGCGCACCAGCCTGCCGACCACCGACGTCGTGGACAAGCTGGCCGAGAACTCCACGCTCGGCGAGGTGCTGGCGGCCGGCCTGCGCAGCGTCATTGCCGAGCCGCGCATCTCCGAGCAGGCGCTGCGCCAGGCGGTCGAGAACGCCGGCCGCACGGCCGTGCACCGCACCGAGCGCTACCTGACGGCGCTCGGCACGATCGCCTCGGCGGCCCCGCTGCTCGGCCTGTTCGGCACCATCATCGGCATGATCGAGATCTTCGGGTCGCAGTCGCCGACCGGCGAGTCCAACCCCTCGATGCTGGCCCACGGCATCTCGGTGGCGCTCTATAACACCGCCTTCGGTCTGCTGGTCGCGATCCCGTCGCTGATGTTCCACCGCTACTTCCGCACCCGCGTCGACACCTTCCAGCTGACGATGGAGCTCGCCGCCGAGCGGCTGGTGCCGCACCTGTTGCGCTTCACGGTGCGCGGCGCCAAGGGCAGCGCTTGATCCGCGGCCGCCCGGCACGAAAAGGCCGCCGCGACCGGTCCCGCGCATGAACTTCCGCCGCCGCCCGCTCGAGGAGCCGGAGATCAACCTGATCCCGCTCATCGACGTCCTGCTGGTCATCCTGATCTTCCTGATGCTGTCGATGACGTATTCGCGCTTCACGGCGCTGCAGGTCACGTTGCCGACGGCGAGTGCCGACCGGCTCGAGCAGCGCCCGGCCGAGATCGTCGTCTCGGTGTCGGGCGACGGCCGCTACCAGGTCCGCGGCACGGCGGTCGACGGCCGCGACGTCGACGCGCTCGCGGCGGCGATCACCGATGCGGCGGCCGGGCGCGAGGACGCCTTCGTCATCGTCTCGGCCGACGCGATGGCGGCGCACCAGTCGGTCATGAACGTGCTCGACGCGGCCCGCCGCGCCGGCATCGTGCGGCTGACCTTCGCCGCCCAGTCGGGCGCGGCGCGCTGACGCGCGAAGGCCGCAGACGCGTGGCGGCCACCCCGACCGGCGCCGGCGGTCGCAGGCTCGGCCCCCTCGAACGCAACGGCTTGGCAGATTGGCTCGCCCGCCAGTGGTGGCAACCGCGGCGCAGCATCGCCGGCTGGCTGCTGACGCCGCTGGCCTGGGTCTACGGTGCATTGGCTGCGCTGCGGCGCGCGCGGCCGTCGGGCCGGTGGCGTGCACCCTGCCCCGTGCTCGTCGTCGGCAACCTGGTGGTCGGCGGCGCCGGCAAGACGCCGACCGTCATTGCGCTCGTGCAGACCTTGCGCGCCGCGGGCTGGCATCCCGGCGTGGTCTCGCGCGGCTATGGCCGACGCAGCACCGGCCGGCGCGAGGTCGACGCCACCGCGAGCGCCCTCGATGTCGGCGACGAGCCCTGGCTGATCCACCGCCGCACACTGGTGCCGCTGGTGGTGGCCGAGCGGCGCAGCGCCGCCGCCCGGCTGCTGCTGCGCAACCATCCCGAGGTCGACCTGCTGATCGCCGACGACGGGCTGCAGCACCACGCGCTCGCGCGCGACGCCGAGGTCTGGGTGTTCGACGAGCGCGGCATCGGCAACGGCGCGCTGCTACCCGCCGGCCCGCTGCGCCAGCCACTGCCCGCCTCGGTGCCGCCGCAGGCCGTCGTCCTCTACAACGCACCGCGACCCAGCACGCCACTGCCGGGCGCGGTGGCGACGCGACGCCTGGCGGGCGCCGTGCTGCTCGACGAGTGGCAGCGCGGTGCGGCGATGCAGCGCGCCGCGCTGCGCGCACTGGCCGGGCGGCCGGTGCCGGCGGTCGCCGGCATCGCCGCACCGGAGCGTTTCTTCGGCATGCTGCGCGACGCCGGCCTGACGGTCGAGCCGATGCCGCTGCCGGACCATGCCGTGCTGGAGTCGGCACCCTGGCGGCCGGGCACCCCGGAGATCGTCTGCACCGAGAAGGACGCCGCCAAGCTCGTCGCGCTGCCGCCTGGCCTGCTGGGCACGACCCGGGTCTGGGTGGTCGGACTAGACTTCCACCTGCCCGACGATTTCCTGGCCGCCGTGCAGCAGCGTCTGCGCGCCGCCGTGCGCCAGCGACCCACTCCCGACGACCCGCGACGGATCCGACGCCCATGACCACCGACACCCGCCTGCTGTCCCTGCTCGTGTGCCCGATCTGCAAAGGGCCGCTCCAGTTGCTGCGCGACGAACACCAGCGCCCAGAGGCCCTGGGCTGCCGCGCCGACCACCTGGCCTTCCCGGTGCGCGACGGCATCCCGGTCATGCTCGAGCCCGAGGCCCGGCCATGGGAGCCGGCGGATTGAGCGCCGCCGCACCGTTCAGCGTCCTGATCCCGGCCCGCCTGGCGTCCACCCGCCTGCCCGACAAGCCGCTGGCCGACATCGGCGGACGACCGATGGTGGTGCGCGTGGCCGAGCGCGCCGCCCGCGCTGGCGCCACGCGCGTCGTCGTGGCGGCGGACGACCGCCGCATCACGGCCGCCTGCGAGGCGCACGGCGTCGCCGCCATCCTCACGCGGGCCGACCACGCGAGCGGCAGCGACCGGCTGGCGGAGGCCTGCGAGCTGCTCGGCCTGGACGGCGGGGACGTCGTCGTCAACGTGCAGGGGGACGAGCCGCTGATCGACCCGGCCCTGATCGCACGCTGCGCCGCGCTGCTCGGCGAACGTGCCGACTGCCCGGTGGCCACGGCGGCACATCCGATCGCCGATGCGGCGGAGCTCGCGAGTCCGAACGTCGTCAAGGTCGTGCTGGACGCCGCCGGCCGCGCGCTGTACTTTAGCCGCGCACCGATCCCCTGCTGGCGCGACGCGCCGGCGGGTCGGGCCTTGCCCGGGCTGTCCGATCCGCCGCCGCTGCGCCACATCGGCCTGTACGCCTATCGCGCCGGCTTCCTGCGCCGCTTCCCGACGCTCGCGCCGGCTCCGCTGGAGCACATCGAGGCGCTCGAGCAGCTGCGCGTGCTGTGGCATGGCGAGCGCATCGCCGTGCACGTGACGGCCGACGCCCCCGGCCCGGGGGTCGACACGCCGGCCGACCTGGCGCGCGTGCGCGCGCTGTTCGCGCGCTGAGCCACCGGCCGCGGCGGGCGCCGCTGCCCGCCATGCGCGTGGGCCGTCCCTGTCAGCGGGACGCCAGGGCCTGCGTGATATTCTTTTTGGCTGGTCGGAATTGGCCAGGAGGCAAGGTCGCGCACGCGGGGCGATCGACACGCATTCCAAATCGCAGCGCAAGGACAACGATGAGACTGATCCTGTTGGGCGCCCCCGGCGCGGGCAAGGGCACGCAGGCGGCCATGATCTGCAAGACGTACGGCATTCCGCAGATCTCGACAGGCGACATGCTGCGCGCCGCCGTCAAGGCCGGGGCACCGCTGGGCATCGCCGCCAAGCAGGTGATGGACGGCGGCGGCCTGGTCAACGACGACATCATCATCGGGCTCGTGAAGGACCGCATCACGCAGCCGGACTGCGCCAAAGGCTTCCTGTTCGACGGCTTCCCGCGCACCATCCCCCAGGCCGACGCGATGAAGTCCGCCGGCGTCAAGCTCGACGTCGTGCTCGAGATCGACGTGCCGGACGAGGCCATCATCGAACGCATGAGTGGCCGGCGCGTGCACCCGGGCTCCGGGCGCAGCTACCACGTCAAGTTCAATCCCCCGAAGGTCGAGGGCCGCGACGACGAGTCCGGCGAGCCGCTGATCCAGCGCGACGACGACAAGGAAGCCACGGTGCGCAAGCGGCTC
The DNA here is from genome assembly GCA_964595215.1 of uncultured Rubrivivax sp. Taxonomy (GTDB): domain Bacteria; phylum Pseudomonadota; class Gammaproteobacteria; order Burkholderiales; family Burkholderiaceae_C; genus Rubrivivax. Next base: position 5,001 of record CAZQPN010000231.1, read on the forward strand.
GAGATCTACCACCGCCAGACGCGCCCGCTGGTCGACTACTACGCGGGCTGGGCCGCGACCGGGGACGCCAACGCGCCGCGCTACACCAGGATCAGCGGCATGGGCAGCGTCGACGAGATCACGGCGCGCGCGCTCGCGGCGCTGGCCTGAAACACGACAGGAGCAACCCATGGAAATCGCAGGCAAGGTCTTCATCGTCAC
>CAZQPN010000232.1:0-5180 GCA_964595215.1 uncultured Rubrivivax sp.
GGCCGGAGCCGGAGCCGGAGCCGGAGCCGGAGCTGGTGCCGGAGCGGGCGCCGGCGACGTCAGCGTCATCGCCTCCTGCAGCCCGGACATCGGCAGATTCATCGTCTTCAGCGTCGCCAGCGTCATGCGCTGCACCTCGAGCGCCTGGATCGAGGTGGCGATCAGCTTGGCGTTCTGCTCGAGCCAGAACTGGACCGTGCGCAGGTCCCGGATGCGCTTGTCGAGCTCGTCCGGGTCCAGCGTCGGCGCGATCCACTGGCTCATCGCCGGCACGCCGCCGCCGGCGTTCTTCATCAAGCCCTGCAGGAAGTCGAAGCCGGGGACCAGCTTGGCGAAGGCGTTCGGATCGGTCATGGTGACGACAGACGGTGGCGGGCCGGGCCCGGGTCGAGCCATTGTGCCCGTGGACCGCCGGCGGGTCAGCGTTTTTGCCGCTGGGCGCCGGGTGCGGCCTCAGCGTGGCGGCTCCAGCCGCAGCACGCCGTCGCTCTGGACGAAGCGCAAGCGAGACAGCACGTCCATGCCGAGCAGCGGTGCCCCGAGGTCGGGCAGCACCGTCACGCGCAGCTGGCGCGCCTGCAGACCGCCCTCGAGTTCGAGGTCGATGCGGGTCTCCCACCCGGTCACGACGCCGCCGGCAGTCGCTGAGCGCACCGCCGGACCGCGCGCCAGGCCGAGCCGATCGGCCAGCGCCTGCGGCAGCGCGGTGCGGGTGGCGCCGGTGTCGACCAGGAAGTCGACCGGGCGGCCTTCGATGCGCGCGGGCCAGTGGAAGTGGCCGTCGATCGCGCGTCGCAGCTCGATCGCGCCCATGTCGTCGGTGGCGACCCTTGGGCGCTGGCGCTGCGCCAGGAAGGCCTGCACCGCCAGGAAGAGCGCCGTCGCCACCAGCAGCCAGACGGTGGCGATCTTCAGCGTGCGCGGCAGCTCCTGCATGGCGGCGCAGCGGGCCGGCGTGTCAGGACGGCTCCGTCGGTGCGACCGGCTGGACCGCGTCGACCGGCTCCAAGGGTGGCGGCGCCGCTGACGATGGCGCAGCATGGGTCGGCGCCGACGCCGCGTCCGCACCCGCGGCGGCGCCCGCCCCGTCCTGCCGGACACGCTGCAGCAGCCGGCCGAAGACGCTGGCGCCGTCGGCACCGAACGCCTCGACCTGCACCGCCGCTCCCGCTGGCAGCCAGGGGCTGCGTGGCGCGCCGTGCTCGGCCTGCTCGTGTCGGCGCTGCTGGGCACGGCTGGCGAAGCCCTGGGCGGCCACCGCCGCCGCCAGGGTGCCGCCGGCGACGACGCTGCCGGCACCCAGCGCACGCACCGCCGCCGCCTGCGCCAGCAGCTCGCCGAACGGCACCCGCAGCGCCGTGGCGGCATCGATGCGCCCGAGGGGGCGGCCATCGATGTCGACCTTCACCCGCAGCACCGCCCTGCCGCCCTGCCAGCCCTCACCCAGCTCGTCCGGCGTCACCGCCACCGGGCCGACGCCCGCGGCCGGCTGCATCGCACCGTCCGGGCCGGCGCCGCGCAGCGCCCAGCCGTTGACGAGCATCAGCAGCCGCACACCGTCGAGCGCGCGTGCGGGGCTGCAGCCCAGCGGCAGGTCACCGGTCACGACCGCCAGGCCGGCGCCGAGGTCGATCGCGTCGGCCCTTGGCGCGAACACGGCGTCGCCGCACGGCGCCGACAGGCCGTCGCCAGCGCGCTGGTGGAGCTGCGGCGCCGCGCCCCGATCGCCGTTGTCGCCCGGGTCGCCGAGCGTCAGCCACAGCGGCGCGCGCGGCAGCGGCGCCAGCGCCAGCCGGGGGTCGAAGGCAAAGGCATGGCGCGCCTTGCCGCCGTTGAGCGTGGCGTACAAGTCCTCGAGCTGGGGCGACAGGAAGTTCCAGTCGTCCAGCACGGCCTGCAGCCGCGTCGCGATGCCGGTGGCGAAATGGGCCAGCGCGAGGTCGCGCGAGACGACGACGAGCTGGCCGTCGCGCGAGCCGTCCTGGTAGGTGGCGAGCTTCATCGGAAGACATGGGCACGCCAACGGCGCCCGGGGCAGCAATCGATGGCACCATTGTGCGGCGATGCGCAATGTTCCCCGTCCCCGCGAGTCCCCCCGACCCCTGCGCCGGCGCGACTGCCTGGTTGCCGCGGCCGGGCTGGCCGTCTGGCCGCTTGGCGGAGCCGCCGTGCCTGGCCAGTCGGGCACCGCTTCGGCGCCGGCGCCGGTGCCCGAGGTGCCGGTCTACCCGATCCGCCTGCCGGGCGTGGCCAACCTCGAGTACGCGCTCAGCTACGGCATGGTCTCGGGCACCGGCCGGCTGAGCTGGCAACCGCCGCTCGACGGCCGCTACCGCCTGCACCTGACCGGCCGTGCGCTCGGCCTGGAGCTGCTGGAGTGGACCAGCGAGGGCGGTGTCGACGGCGCCGGACTGGCGCCATGGCGCTTCACCGAGCGACGGATCGGGCGCGACCCGATGGTCGCCGAGTTCCGGCGCGAGGCCGGACGCATCCACTACCCGGCCAGGCCGGCCAAGGACGTGGCGCTGCCCGCCGGCGCGCAGGACCGGCTGAGCTGGCTCGTGCAGCTGCCAGCCATCCTGCGCGCCAGCCCTGCGCTGCAGGCACCCGGCCGGCAGATCGCGCTCTTCGTCAGCGGCGCGCGCGGTGACGCCGACCGCTGGGTGTTCGAGGTCGCACCACCGGACAAGGGCCTGCTGCACCTGCGCCGCCGCCCGTCCGCCGGCGAGGAGGTCAGCGGCGAGGCCTGGCTCGCGCCGGCCGAGGACCTGCTGCCGGTCCGGGTTCGCCTGAGCAAGGGCAGCGACGCGCTCGAGATGCGCCTGCGGGCCTGATCCGCCCGGGCCTGTCGCCGCCACGGGGCGGCGGGTCGCCGTCCCCGGCTTGATTTCGCCGCGGCACACCCCATGTGTGATGAAAGGAGTGTCGCCATGCACATGCTCTACAACTCGGACAGTTTTGCCGTCGTGCGCTTCGACGTGCCGGGCCAGGAGCCCGACGGTGGCACGCCGGACCTGAGCGGGCCCGCGCCAGCCGGCCGCGGAGGCTATGAAATCGTGGACAAACTGGCACGTCGGGAGATCTTCATCGAGGGCGTGCTGGCCGAGAGCTTCAAGCAGGGGGTGCAGGCCTTGGCCGAGACCAACCCCAGCGAAGAGGCCTTCGACGAGTTCATCGGCCGCTATTGCGCCCTCGCCCAGCAGCCGGTGACGCTGCACTGAGCCCCCGGCGACGAGGCCGGGCGCGCCGGGGGTGTCGCACCCGAGCGTCGCGCCGTCGCTCAAGCCCACCGGGACTGCGGCCGATAACCGCCACATGCAGTCTCTCTCGACGATCGACCCGTGGCTGTGGGTGGCCGCCAGCGGGCTGGGCTTCGCCCTGTCGCTGACCGCCGCCGTCGGCTGGTGGCGCCAGCGTCGTCGCGCCGACGCACTGGCGAGCGCCATCCGGCGGCCGGCACCGGTGCCCGTGGCCCTGCCGATGAAGGCGTTCGGGCTGCAGGCGAGAGCCGAGTTCGAGGCGGCGCTGGAGCGCGCGGCCTCGGTGGTCCAGTCCAATGGTGGCGCGCTGGCGGTGCTGCTCGTCGATGTCGACCGCTTCGCCGAGATCAACGACCGCGCCGGCCACGGCGCCGGCGACACCGCGCTGGAGGAGATCGCCCGGCGGCTGCATGCGGCATCCGATGCCAAGCGGGCGGCCATGCGCATGGGCGGCGACGAGTTCGTCTTCCTGTTCGCCCACGACGTCGCGCAGGCCGAGCAGCAGGCGCGGGCGCTGCAGGCCGCCGTTTCGGCGCCGATGGCGATCGGCGAGACGCAGGTCGAGCTGACGGTCTCGATCGGCATCGCGCTGTACCCGCTGCACGGCTCCCGAACGCGGCTGCTGTCTTACGCCGGCATCGCGATGCGCAGCGTCAAGGCCCTGGGCGGCAACGGCTGGGCCTTCTACGATCCGAAAGCCGCCGCCGACGTGCAGCGCGAACGCGCGATGGTGGCCGACTTGAGCCGGGCGGTGCAGCGGCACGAGCTGGAGCTGTTCTACCAGCCGAAGATCGACGCCGCCACGCTCCAGGTGACCGCCGCCGAGGCCCTGCTGCGCTGGCACCACCCGACGCACGGGATGATCAGCCCGGCCGTCTTCATCCCGCTGGCCGAGCGCCACGGCCTGATCGCGGACCTGGGCAACTGGGTCATCGAGGAGGCCTGCCGTCAGGCCGGACAGTGGCGGCGCGCCGGCCTGCGCATGCGGGTGGCGATCAACCTGTCGGCCTACCAGATGCGTCAGGACGACGTCGTCGGCCGGCTGCAGAAGGCACTGCGCGCCCACGAACTCGACCCGCGGCGCTTCACGGTCGAGATCACCGAGTCGCTGGCGCTGGAGAACACGCAGGCGACGCAGCGCACCTTCGAGGGCCTGCGCCAGGCCGGCCTGCACGTCGCGATCGACGACTTCGGCGCCGGGCAGACGAGCCTGGCCTACCTGCGCCAGCTGCCGGTCTCGGAACTCAAGCTCGACATGGAGCTGGTGCGCGAGGTGGCCACCAGCGACCGGGCACGCGCGATCGCGAAGGCAGTGATCGGCCTGGCGCGCGAACTCGACTGGCGCGTCGTTGCCGAGGGCGTCGAGACGGCGGCACAGCGCGACGTGCTGGTCGAGCTCGGCGCCGACGAGCTGCAGGGCTTCATGTTCGCGCGCCCGATGTCGTCGCGTGCGCTCGGCCTGTGGGCGCTCGACCCGGAACTGCCTCAGCACGACGGCTTCCGTCCGTCCCTCTACCAGACGACCGTCGACGCTTGAGCACGCCGGTGCGCCGTCGATCGGAGGACGCTCCCTACAATCGCGGCATGACGGCCGCAGCCCCCCCGAACTACACCCGCGGCGCCGCGCTGCCGGCGCTGCTGGCACGCCGCATCGTCGTCATCGACGGCGCCATGGGCACGATGCTGCAGCGCTACCGGCTGCAGGAGGCCGACTTCCGCGGCGAGCGCTTCGCCGGCCATCCGACCGACCTCAAGGGCAACAACGACCTGCTGGTGCTGACGCGCCCGGACATCGTGCGCGGCGTGCATGCCGCCTATCTGGCGGCCGGCGCCGACATCGTCGAGACCAACACCTTCGGCGCGACGTCGATCGCGCAAGCCGACTACGGCCTGGCGGGGATCGCGCGCGAGATGAACGTC
>CAZQPN010000233.1:0-5161 GCA_964595215.1 uncultured Rubrivivax sp.
GTACTCGGCGTGCTGGCCGGCGATGCGCGGGTACTGCACCGGGATGCCGGCGCCTGTCGGGCCATGGCAGCCGGCGCAGGCCGGGATCTTGCGATCGGTGATGCCGCCGCGCCAGATGCGCTCGCCCAGCAGCACGGTGTCCTTGTTCTGCGCGAAGCCGGCCGGCGCCGGCTTGGAGCCGTAGAAGGCCGTGATGTCGCGGATCATCTCGTCGGTCAGCGGTGCCGCCATGCCCTGCATGATGGCGTTCTGGCGCTTGCCCGACTTGTAGTCGTGCAGCTGCTTGGCCAGGTACTCGGGGATCTGCCCTTGCAGGATCGGGTTGGCCACGGCGCCGCGCGTGCCGTCGGCCGTGTGGCAGGCCTGGCACACGGCCGAGGCGGCCTGGCCGGCGGCCAGGTCGGGCGCGTTGTCGGCCCACGCGGGTGCGGCGACGGCGGTGGCGAGCAGCGTGGCGAAGATCGGGCGGGCGAGCGACATCATGCGGGCGTGGCCTCGGTTGGAGACAGGAGTCCAGCCACCACGGTCCGCCCCTGGCCCGCGCAGGGCGCGCGCGAAGACGGAGACGATGGCGTCAGGACAAAACCTGCTGATTTTACAATGACCCATGACCTCCCACTCTGGCGCTGCCTCCGAGCCCGATCCCGCCGCCCGGCGGGCCCTTGCGTGGGCCCACGGCGCGCGTTTCCTGACCACCGCGAGCCGGCTCGACGAACTGCCGGTGGGCGAGCTGCCGGAGATCGCCTTCGTCGGGCGCAGCAATGCCGGCAAGTCGACCGCCATCAACACGCTGGCCCAGCAGCGCCGTCTCGCCTTCGCGTCACGCACGCCGGGGCGCACCCAGCACATCAACCTGTTCGCGCTCGGCCCGAAGGACGCGCCCGACACCCTGTTCGCCGACCTGCCCGGCTACGGCTATGCGGCGGTCGAGCGCAGCGCCAAGCTGCGCTGGCAGGCCGTGATGGCCGACTACCTGCAGTTGCGGCGCAGCCTGTCGGGCGTCGTCCAGATGGTCGACGTCCGGCTCGGGCTGACCGACCTCGACCAGCGCCTGCTGGCACTGATCGCGCCGCGCGTGCGCAACGGCGAGGTGCGGCTGCTGGTGCTGCTGACCAAGGCCGACAAGCTGAATCGCCGCGAGTCCCAGGCCGCGTTGCAGTCCGCGCAGGAGGCCCTGGCGCCGCTGACCGGCGACAACGCCGACATCGGGCTCACCCTGTTCTCGGCGCTGTCGCGCCGCGGGCTGGACGAGGTCGCGACGCACCTGTATGCATGGACCCACCCGGCGCACGCCAGCGGATGACGCGCATGGCCGGCGCCGCCATCCAGAACTTCGACGCCGTGCTGCCCACCGGCGTGACGCTGGCCTGCCGGGCGGCAGGCACGCGCGGCCCACGTGTGCTGCTGCTGCACGGGTTTCCGGAGGCCGCCTTCGTCTGGGACGGCGTGATGGCCGCACTGGCCGATCGCGCGCGCTGCGTGGCGCCGAACCAGCGCGGCTACGCCGGTTCGTCGGCACCGGAGGATGTCGAGGCCTACCGGCCCCGTCACCTGGTGGCCGACCTGGTGGGCCTGATCGGGCAGCTCGGTGCGCCGGTCGACCTCGTCGTCGCCCATGACTGGGGCGGCGCGCTGGCCTGGAACCTCGCCGCGCAGCACCCCGAACTGCTGCGCCGGCTGCTGATCGTCAACGCACCGCACCCGGCCGCCTTCCTGCGCGAGCTGCGCGACGACCCGGCGCAGCAGGCCGCCAGCGCCTACATGAACTTCCTCGTGCGGCCGGACGCGGAGCGGCTTCTGGCCGAGGACGGCTTCGCGCGCCTGTGGCCTTTCCTGGCGAGCCCGTGGTGGACGCCGAGCGCGCCCGAGCGCGCGGCCTACGAGGCGGTCTGGCGACAGGGGCTGCGCGGGGCGCTGAACTGGTATCGCGCTTCACCGCTGCGCCCCGCGCGCGCGGGCGACGACGCCATCACCCGTCTCACGCTGCCCGACGAGGCCGTCACCGTGCGGGCGCCGACGACGGTGCTGTGGGGCGAAGCCGACAAGGCCCTGCGACCGGGGCTGCTGCGGGATCTCGAGCGCTGGGTGCCGCAGCTCACCGTGCAGCGCCTGACCGACGCGAGCCACTGGCTGATCCACGAGCAGCCGGCGCGGGTTGTCGCGGCGATCGACGCCGCGCTGGCCGAGGCCATCACCGGCTGAACGTCGGGGCGACGGCCGCCCCGACATCGATGCGGGACGGCCGCGGCGTGCTCAGTCGGCGTCGGGCCGGGCGTCGCGCAGCAGCCGCGCCGCGGCCGAGCGCAGGACGGAGCGGCGCACCAGCGGTCGAAGCAGGCCCTCGCCGGCCAGCCGCTCGATGGCGCGCCGGCGCAGCGCGGTGGTGCGCATCGTCTGACCCTGACCGAACAGCCAGACGTCGCCGCGCCGACCCTGCCAGATCAGCTGGGCCTGCAGCCACTGGCCCTGGGTGAAGAGATGCACCCAATCACCCGGACGCAGGGCATCGATCCACGCACCGACCGATGTTCGCGCGGCATCGGCCGACGCCAGGTTGTCCATCAGGTCCGCCGGCACGGTGTCGAGCTGGGTTGCGTCGAGCGGGCCGAAGCCGGTGGGCATGCCGGACTGCGACGTCGCCTCGTCTTCCTCCAGGGCCTGCAGGATGTCGACGTCCTCCGCCATGGCCTCCACGCGCGCCTGGAAGCGACGCCGAGCCTCGGCGGCAAGGCGTGCCGTCGCACGCTCGACGGCGGCATCCAGGCCCGTGCCCGAGCGGGCGAGGGATGCCACGAGCGACTCCGACAGACCGAGCTGCTCGTCCCGCGCGGCGCTCGCCTTGGCGAGCAGCGAGGCCTGGAACACGAGCTCGTCGACGAACCGCCACAGCGGATGGTCGTCGCGCTCGAGCATCGCGGGATCGTCCTGCGCCGCCCGCTGTGCCACGGCATGGATCTGCGCCAGCACGCCGCGGATGTCGCGCGAAATCCGGCGATCGGCCAGCATGCCCTCGAACAGGCGCGACAGCAGTTCGACCGTGGCCGGATCGGGGTCCCGGCCGGATGCGGACGCGGCCGGCGAGACCGCCTGTGGCACGGATGGCGCAGACGTGTCCGGCTGGCTGCGGCGCAGATCGGCCATCCTGCGGCCGGCCCAGGAGTCGTCGGGGCGCCAGCCGCGGGCGTCGGGCTGCGGCACCAGCGTGCGGTAGGCGGCCGGCGTCAGGCCCGCGCCCTCGAGCCGCGCACAGGCGCCGGCATAGACCTTGCGCAGCACCTGGGCCAGCGGCGTGCCCGCGTGGCGCATCAGCGTCAGCTGCAGGGGGCGGTCGACCGGCAGCCCCTGCGCCGCGTCCCACAGCGCACGCGCAAAGACTTCCGGGTGCAGCGGGTTGTGGTCGCGCGTGACGTCCATGTCGCCGGCGAGGGCCGAGGTGTAGGCGGTGAGCTCGCGCAGTTCGTGCTCCGCGATGCTGCGCACCGCTTCCAGTGCGCGCGAGACCTCGACGTCGGCCGCCACTTCGGTGTCGTCGAGCAGCGCGAGCCTCGGCGTCCCGACCTGCGGGGACAGGCCCGGTGCGGCGGCGCCCGGCGTCGTTGCGCCGGCCGAGGCCTCGCGGTTGCGCACCAGGCGCCGCACCGCCGCGGCAAAGGCATCGATGAAGCGGGTGTGCAGCAGCCGCTGCGCCGACAGCAGCTCGGCCGCGACCGCCCGCGCCTGCGGCGGCATCGCGGGCAGGGCCTGCTGGAGGGCCGACCAGGTCGCGATGAGGACCTGGTCGGCCACCATGGGCGCACGCATCAGCTCGTCTTCGACGAATCGCGCGCGGGGGCTGTCGGGGGTATCGAGCATCGTGGGCCGGGGCGTCTGGCGGGTGATTGTCGGACAGGCGAGAGAGGCCGCCATGCGGGCACGCCCCAGCCGCGAGCCAGCGCGTGCGGGCCGATCGGCGACGCGGTCCCCGCCGGTTGCGCAGCGTGCGGACGGCGAAACAAAAAAAGGCCCGCACCTCGCGGTGCGGGCCCCGTGCGGGAGCGGTCCCGGGCGCGGACTTACATGTCCATGCCCATGCCGCCCATCCCACCCATGCCGCCCATGCCGCCGGGCATGCCGCCGCCGGCCGACTCTTCCTTCGGCGTCTCGGCGACCATGCACTCGGTCGTGATCATCAGGCTGGCCACGGAGGCGGCGTTCTGCAGCGCGGTGCGCGTGACCTTGGTGGGATCCAGGATGCCCATCTCGATCATGTCGCCGTACTCGCCGCTGGCGGCGTTGTAGCCGTAGTTGCCCTTGCCTTCCATGACCTTGTTGATCACGACGCTGGCTTCGTCGCCGGCGTTGTAGACGATCTCGCGCAGCGGCTGCTCGACGGCGCGCATCACGATCTTGATGCCGGCATCCTGATCGTGGTTGTCGCCCTTGAGCTTGGTGCCGATGGCCTGGCGGGCGCGCAGCAGGGCCACGCCGCCGCCGGCGACGATGCCTTCCTCGACGGCGGCACGCGTGGCGTGCAGCGCGTCCTCGACGCGGGCCTTCTTCTCCTTCATCTCGACCTCGGTGGCGGCACCGACCTTGATGACGGCCACGCCGCCGGCCAGCTTGGCCACGCGCTCCTGGAGCTTCTCGCGGTCGTAGTCGCTGGTGGCTTCCTCGATCTGGACGCGGATCTGCTTGACGCGGGCCTCGATGTCCTCGGCCTTGCCGGCGCCGTCGATGATCGTGGTGTTCTCCTTGCCCACCTCGATGCGCTGGGCCTGGCCCAGGTCGGCCAGCGTGGCCTTCTCGAGCGTCAGGCCGACTTCCTCGGCGATCACCTTGCCGCCGGTCAGGACGGCGATGTCCTCCAGCATGGCCTTGCGGCGGTCACCGAAGCCCGGGGCCTTGACGGCGACGACCTTCAGGATGCCGCGGATCGTGTTGACCACCAGGGTCGCCAGGGCCTCGCCCTCGACTTCCTCGGCGATGATCAGCAGCGGCCGGCCGGCCTTGGCCACCTGCTCGAGCACCGGCAGCAGGTCGCGGATGTTGCTGATCTTCTTGTCGAACAGCAGCACGAACGGGTTCTCGAGGATCGCGCTCTGCTTGTCGGGGTTGTTGATGAAGTACGGCGACAGGTAGCCGCGGTCGAACTGCATGCCCTCGACGACGTCGAGCTCGTTGT
>CAZQPN010000234.1:0-5161 GCA_964595215.1 uncultured Rubrivivax sp.
ACCATCAACTCGATCAAGCAGGCGGCCGAGTTCGGCATCGTGCGTGGCGGCCAGAACCTGGCGGGCCTGCTGGTGTTCATCAACGACATCCACAGCCTGGGCCTGAACACCGCCCAGGGCCTGCTCGTCACGACGACCTTCTACTGGGACCTCAACGACCAGACGCGCGCCTTCGGCAAGCGCTTCGCCGAGCGCCACAACGGCCGCATGCCGTCCATGGTCCAGGCGGGGGTCTACGCTTCGGTGCTGCACTACCTGAAGGCCGTGGAGGCGCTGAAGACCGACGACGGCACCAAGATCGTCGAGCAGATGAAGAAGATGCCGACCGACGACCCGCTGTTCGGCAAGGGCACGATCCGCGCCGACGGCCGCAAGATCCACCCGGCCTACCTGGTGGAAGCCAAGAAGCCGGCCGAATCCAAGGCACCCTGGGACTACTATCACGTGCGCGCCACGATCCCGGCCAACCAGGCCTTCCGGCCGCTGAACGAAGGCGAGTGCCCGCTCGTCAAGTAAGTCCCGGGACCCCCCGGCCCTGAAACCGGGGCGGCGCCCGCGCGGCGCCGCCCCGCCACGGATCGCCCATGACCGAGATCTTCGGCATCCCGACGCAGGTCCTGTTCGGCCAGTTGCTGATCGGCCTCATCAACGGCTCGTTCTACGCGCTGCTGTCGCTCGGCCTGGCCGTGATCTTCGGCCTGCTCAACATCATCAACTTCACGCACGGCGCCCAGTACATGATGGGCGCCTTCGTGGCCTACCTGCTGCTCGAGAAGCTGGGCATCGGCTACTGGTGGGCGCTGCTGATCGCGCCCGTGGTGGTCGGCGCCACCGGCATGATCATCGAGCGCACGATGCTCTCGCGGCTGTACAAGCTCGACCATCTGTACGGCCTGCTGCTGACCTTCGGCCTGGCGCTGATCATCCAGGGCCTGTTCCGCAACGAATACGGCTCCTCCGGCCAGCCCTACCAGATCCCCGCGCAACTGCAGGGCGGGCAGAACCTGGGCTTCATGTTCCTGCCCAACTACCGGGCGTGGATCATCGTCGCATCGCTGATCGTGTGCCTGGCCACCTGGTACGTGATCGAGCGCACCAAGCTCGGCGCCTATCTGCGCGCCGCGACCGAGAACCCGCAGCTGGTGCAGGCCTTCGGCGTCAACGTGCCGCGCATGATCACCCTGACCTACGGCTTCGGCGTCGGGCTGGCGGCACTGGCCGGCGTGATGGCGGCGCCCATCTACCAGGTCAGCCCGCAGATGGGCGCCGACCTCATCATCGTCGTGTTCGCCGTCGTCGTCATCGGCGGCATGGGTTCGATCCTGGGCTCCGTCGTCACCGGCTTCGGCCTGGGCATGATCGAGGGCCTGACCAAGGTCTTCTACCCCGAGGCGTCGAGCACCGTCATCTTCATCATCATGGCCATCGTCCTGCTGGTGCGCCCGGCCGGCCTGTTCGGAACCCAGAAATGACGACGCCCGTCCGCTCCGCCGCCAGCCGCCAGCGCGACGCCGCAGCACGCGTGCACCGCACCGCCTTCCTGCTGATGCTGGCCGTGCTGGTGGCCGCACCCTTCTTCGTCTACCCGATCTTCATGATGAAGGTGATGTGCTTCGCGCTGTTCGCGTGCGCCTTCAACCTGCTGATCGGCTTCGGTGGCCTGCTGTCCTTCGGTCATGCGATGTTCCTCGGGTCGGCCGGCTATGCGTCGGCGCACGCCGCCAAGGTCTGGGGGCTGACGCCCGAGCTGGCGATCCTGTTCGGCACCGCGTGCGCCTGCGGGCTGGGCTGGCTGGCCGGCATGCTGGCGATCCGGCGCCAAGGCATCTACTTCGCGATGATCACCCTCGCGCTGGCCCAGATGGTGTATTTCTTCAGCCTGCAGGCGCCGTTCACCGGCGGCGAGGACGGCATCCAGGCGGTGCCGCGCGGGCACCTGTTCGGCCTCGTCGACCTGGACAACCCCTACGCGATGTACGCTGTCGTGCTGGTGGTGTTCCTGATCGGGTTCGGCATCGTCTACCGGGCCATCCACTCGCCCTTCGGCCAGGTGCTCAAGGCGATCCGCGAGAACGAGCCGCGCGCCATCTCGCTGGGCTACGACACCGACCGGTTCAAGCTGCTGGCCTTCGTGCTGTCGGCCACCCTGGCCGGGCTGGCCGGCGCCACGAAGGCGATCGTGTTCCAGCTCGCGTCGTTGACCGACGTGCACTGGACGATGTCCGGCGAGGTCGTGCTGATGACGCTGCTGGGCGGCATGGGCACGGTCTTCGGGCCCGTCGTCGGCGCCGCGGTCATCATCACGATGCAGAACTACCTGGCCCAGCTCGGCGCCTGGGTGACCGTCGTGCAGGGCGTGATCTTCGTGATCTGCGTGCTGGCCTTCCGCCGCGGCATCGTCGGCGAGCTTGCGGCCTGGCTGAAGAAGTCGCTGTGACGGTCCTGGATCAGTCCACCACGGTCTGCGACTGCTCCCGCAGGTACTGCGGCAGGTACCAGAAGGACCCGATCGCCTTGCCGGTGCTGCCGCTGCCCTTCCAGCCACCAAAGGGCTGGTAGCCGGGCCAGGCACCGGTGGTCGCACCCTGCGGCCGGTTGACGTAGGTGACCCCCGCCTCGATGCGGTCGAGAAAGACCGGGATCTCGTCGCGCGCGCCATAGAAGCCTGCGGTCAGCCCGTAGTCGCTGTCGTTGGCGCGGGCGATGGCCTCGTCGAGCGAGTCGACCTCGCCGACCAGCACGAAGGGCAGGAACAGTTCCTCGCGCCACAGACGGTGCCCGGCGTCCACCGCGCCGATCGTCGGCGCCACGAAGTGGCCGCGGGCGAGCGCAGCATCGTCCAGCACGCGTGCACCGGCCAGCACCTGCCCGTCGCGGCGCAGCTCGTCCGCCGCGCGGCGGTAGCGCGCCACGGCCGCGGCATTGATCACCGGCCCCATCCAGTGTGCGGCCTGCGCCGGATCGCCGATCGTGATCGCGTCGGTGCGCGCCACGAGCCGCTCGTGCAGCTCGGCCGCCACCGCACGTTCGACATAGACGCGTGAGCAGGCCGAACACTTCTGCCCCTGCAGCCCGAACGCCGAGCGCACGATGCCGGTGGCCGCGCGGTCCAGGTCGGCATGGCGCGAGACGATCGCCGCGTTCTTGCCACCCATCTCCGCGATCAGTGGCCGCGGCCGCGGGCCGGCCGCGAAGCGACGCAGCAGCGCCGTGCCGACCTCGTGCGAGCCGGTGAAGGTCGCACCGGCGATGTCCGGCGACCCCATCAGCGCCTCGCCCAGCGTCCCGCCGGGGCCGCTGACCAGGTTGACGACGCCGGGGGGCAGGCCGGCGTCCTGGAACACGTCCATCAGCAGCCGGCCGCTCCACGCCGTGTCGCTGGCGACCTTGAAGACCACCGTGTTGCCAGTGGCCAGCGCGGCGCCGATCGGCCCGCCGGCCAGCGCGACCGGGAAGTTGAACGGCGCCACCACCGCCCAGGCGCCATAAGGCTTGAGCACCGTGCGGTTGCGGCTGCGCCAGCCCACCAGCGGCTCGTCGGGCAGCACGCGGTCGAAGCCGTCGGACTCCTCCATGCGGTCGCAGTACCAGGTGACGAGGTCGGCCGTCTCCTGCACCTCGCCGAGCGCCTCCATGCGGTTCTTGCCGATCTCCAGCGCCACCGCCGCCGAGATCTCGTAGACGCGTTCCTCGATCAGCGCCGCGGCGCGCCGCAGCAGTGCAAGCCGCTCGCGCCAGGGCGTGGCCGCCCAGCCAGGCGCTGCCGCCTTCGCCGCCGCGGCGGCGCGCGCGGCCTCGATGGCGCCGCCGAGCGCGAAGCGGCCGAGCAGCACGCCGGTGTCCGCCGGCGAGCGGACCTCGAACCACTGCCCGGTGACGCAGGGACGGCCCGCGATCGTCATCGGGTGGTCGCCGCCGAGCCGACCTCGGACCCGCTGCAGCGCAGCGTCGAAACGCTCGTGCAGCGCCGGCGGCGGGTCGAACATGGTGGCGTAAGTCAGGCGGAATTCGGTGGCGTCGTGGCTCATGGCGGGCGGGCGTCCGGGCAGCGGTTCGTGTCGGTTCAGGTGTCTATCGCGCCGGCGGACCGGGCACGCTCGCGCAGCTGGAACTTCTGGATCTTGCCCGTGCTCGTCTTCGGGATCGGCTCGAAGCGGATCTCGCGCGGCACCTTGTAGCTGGCCAGCAGCGATCTGCAGTGCGCGACCAGGTCGGCCGCCGCGACGGTGACGCCGGGCCTGGTCTCGACATAGGCCAGCGGCGTCTCGCCCCACTTCGGGTCGGGCTTGGCAACGACCGCGCAGGCCAGCACCGCCGGGTGGCGGTACAGCGCGTCCTCGACCTCCAGCGAACTGATGTTCTCGCCGCCGCTGATGATGATGTCCTTGCTGCGGTCCTTGATCTTCACGTAGCGGTCCGGCTCCATCACCGCCAGGTCGCCGGTGTGGAACCAGCCGCCGGCGAAGGCCTTGTCGGTGGCCAAAGGGTTCTTCAGGTAGCCCTTCATCACGATGTTGCCGCGGAACATGATCTCGCCCATGGTCTGGCCGTCGGCCGGCACCTCGGAGATCGTCTCTGGATCCATCACCGTCATGCCCTCCTGCAGGACGTATCGCACGCCCTGGCGGCCGTTCAGGCGCGTCTGCTCGGACAGGTCGGCGCCGGTCCAGTCCGGCTGCCTGACCGCCACCGCCGCCGGGCCGTAGACCTCGGTCAGACCGTAGACGTGGGTGATGTCGAAGCCGATCCTCGCCATGCCCTCGATCATCGCCGCCGGCGGCGCCGCGCCGGCGACCATGCCGCGCACCTGCTGCGAGATGCCTTCGCGCAGCGCCGGGTCGGCCTGCCAGATCAGGTTGTGCACGATGGGCGCGGCGCAGTAGTGGTCGGCGCCGTGCACGCGCATCGCGCCGAGGATCGCCGCCGCGTCGACACGGCGCAGGCAGACGTGGGTGCCGCCGAGCATCGCCACCGTCCACGGGAAGCACCAGCCGTTGCAGTGGAACATCGGCAGCGTCCACAGGTAGATGGCGTGGTGCGGCATGCCCCAGTCGACGATGTTGCTGATGGCGTTGAGGTAGGCGCCGCGATGGTGGTAGACCACGCCCTTCGGGTTGCCGGTGGTGCCGGAGGTGTAGTTCAGCGCGATGGCGTCCCACTC
>CAZQPN010000235.1:0-5143 GCA_964595215.1 uncultured Rubrivivax sp.
AGGTGCTCGAGGGCAAGACGCTGCCGGCGTTCGAGGTGCTGGCGCGGCGCGCCGCAACGACATGAAGGAGCGCACATGAGTCAACTCAAAGCCCTGCTGTGGGACGTCGACGGCACGCTGGCCGAGACCGAACGCGACGGTCACCGCGTGGCCTTCAACCAGGCCTTCGAGACGCTGGGCCTGCCCTGGCGCTGGGACGAAGCGCGCTACGGCGAACTGCTCAACGTCACCGGCGGCCGCGAGCGGCTGCTGGCCGACATGGCCACGCGCAGCGACGCGCCGACGGCCGCGTCGGAGCGCGACGCACTGTCGCGCGAGCTGCACGCGCTGAAGAACCGCTTCTACGGCGAGTTGGTGCGCACCGCCCGCCTGCCGCTGCGCCCAGGCGTGGCCGAGTTGATGCGCGAGGCCGGTGGGCGCGGCGTGCGCATGGCCATCACCACCACCACCAGCCGCAGCAACGTCGACGCCCTGCTGCGCGTGCACCTGGGCGACGACTGGCGCGCGCACTTCGCGGCCATCGTCTGTGGCGAGGACGTGCAGCGCAAGAAGCCCGACCCCGAGGTTTTCCGGCTCGCGCTGGGCCAGATGGGCCTCAAGCCCCTCCAAGCCGTGGCGCTGGAGGACTCGCCCGGCGGCGTGGCCGCGGCGCGGGCCGCCGAGGTACCGGTGATCGTCACCCTCAGCGCCTACTTCGCCGACGCCATCGTCGAAGGCGCGATCGCGATCGGCCCCGGCCTGCACACGCGCGCCGGCTGGCGCCCGGCGCTGCGCGGCGCCGACGGACGGGTCGGGCTCGACGATGTCCAGACCTGGCACGCGGCGATGGAACTGGTCTCTCACACCGGCTGGCCGCCGCCGGCGCGCGCGGCCGCCTCCCTGCTTCCACCCCTTCTCAAGGAGCTTGTCCATGGCCCTCGTGTCACTTCGCCAGCTGCTGGACCACGCCGCCGAGCACGGCTACGGCGTGCCGGCCTTCAACGTCAACAACCTGGAGCAGATCCACGCCATCATGCAGGCCGCGCAGACGACCGACAGCCCGGTCATCCTGCAGGCCTCGGCGGGGGCCCGCAAGTACGCCGGCGAACCCTACCTGCGCCACATGGTGCTGGCCGCGGTCGAAGCGCACCCGGACATCCCCATCGTGCTGCACCAGGATCACGGCGCCTCGCCCGCCGTGTGCGTGCAGGCGATCCGCTCCGGCTTCACCAGCGTGATGATGGACGGCTCGCTGATGGAGGACGCCAAGACGCCGGCAAGCTATGACTACAACGTCGACGTCACGCGCAAGGTGTGCGAGATCGCGCACGCCGTCGGCGTGTCGGTCGAAGGCGAGCTCGGCTGCCTCGGGTCGCTGGAAACCGGCCAGGCGGGCGAGGAGGACGGCGTCGGTGCCGAGGGCACGCTCAGCCACGACCAGCTGCTGACCGACCCCGACGAGGCGCGGGCCTTTGTCGCCGCCACCGGCGTCGACGCCCTCGCGATCGCGATCGGCACCAGCCACGGGGCCTACAAGTTCACGCGCGAGCCGACGGGCGACATCCTGGCCATCGAGCGCATCGCCGCCATCCACGCCGCGGTGCCCGACACCCACCTCGTGATGCACGGCTCGTCGAGCGTGCCGCAGGAGTGGCTGGCGATCATCCGGCGCTACGGCGGCGACATCAAGGAGACCTACGGCGTGCCGGTCGACGAGATCCGGCGCGGCATCGCCAGCGGCGTGCGCAAGGTCAACATCGACACCGACATCCGGCTGGCGATGACCGGCGCGATGCGCCAGCTGCTGGCCGAGCAGCCGGCCGAGTTCGACCCGCGCAAGGTCCTGGCGGCGGCGACGAAGGCGGCGCGCGGCATCTGCGAGCAGCGCTTCGAGGCCTTCGGCTGCGCAGGCATGGCGTCTCGCATGAAGCCGATCGCGCTGGAGTCGATGGTGCGCCGCTACCGCTGAAGAGAGCGCCGGCCGCGGCTGCGGCGACGGGATTTCGGCTTCCCCCGAGCGAGGGGGTCGGATTCGGCGGACAATACAGGTCCTGAAGACTGCAGCCGTCGCCCTGACGCCCCGCCCCAATATCCCATGGCCACTCGTCGCAGCAGCACCGCCCCCGCAGATCCCGCCGCCCCCAAGCTCCGCCAGACCCAGGCCGAGTACACGGCGGCTCGGCCGAACGCCGAGCCCGGCGTCAAGCCGATGATGTCGAGCTCGAAGATGTACGTGTGCATCAAGTGCCACGCCAACTTCAAGACCGGCGAGGGCAAGCCCGATCCGCGCCTGCGCGGGCTCGGCAAGTGCAACAGCTGCCTGGGCATCACGGCCGACGCCGGCTGACGACGCCGCGGGCAGGCGGTCCTCCCGCGTCGACCGCCCGGCGACGCGGCGTCCGCAGGCCCCCTCCCCCGCCGCGCTGTGGCACGATGCACGGCATCGGCGGGCCGGTGGCGCGCCGCAGGAGCGTTGCATGAACGACCCCCTTTTTGCGCCCGAGGACCTTGAGCGCTCCCGCCCCGAGCGCATCGCGCCGACCGAGTGGCGCCAGCGGATCGAGCTCGCCGCGTGTTACCGCGTCTTCCACGCACGCGGCTGGTCGGAGGAGATCTTCAACCACATCACGCTGCGCGTGCCCGGGCCGCAGCCGGCCTACCTGATCAACCCCTTCGGGCTGCACTACGGCGAGGTCACGGCGGCCAACCTGGTGAAGGTCGATCTGCAGGGACGGCCGCTGCACGAGACGCCGTATCCGATCAACGTTGCCGGCTTCGTGATCCACAGCGCCATCCACGCGGCCCGCGACGACGCGCACTGCATCGTCCACTCCCATGACACCTCGGGCCTGGCCGTCGCGTGCAAGGCCGGCGGGCTGGCGATGGACAACTTCTACGCCGCCTTCCTCGACGGCCGCATCGCGTACCACGACTTCGAAGGCGTGACGACGAGCCTGGAGGAGCAGCCGCGGCTGATCGCCAGCCTGGGCGACAAGCCGGTGCTGATCCTGCGCAACCACGGCCTGCTCGTCGCCGAGCGCGACGTGTCCAGTGCCTTCTACTGGTATTACGTGCTGCGGCGCGCCTGCGAGGTGCAGGCGGCCAGCCACGCGATGGCCGGCCCCAACCTCGAGCTGACCGCCCAGGCACGCCGCCAGTCGTCCCAGAACGTGCAGGCGTCCGACCCGCAGAACGAGCTCTTCCCCAAGGTCTTCGCCGCCGCCGTGCGGCGCGCCGGGCTCGCGCTGGACGATCTCGCGGGCTGAACGTTCGCGCGGGCGCGCGCCTGGCAGCGCCTCTACTTGAAGCGGAACGCGCGCAGGTCGTGGCGGTCGAAGTCCGGCCGCGCCATCAGCCGCTGGTATTGCACCGGCACCAGCATCGTGTGCGTCGCGCGGTGGCGCTCGGCCAGCGCCAGGTAGCCGGCGGCGTCGAACCTGGCCATCAGCACGACGGCGCCCCCCGCGCCCAGCGTCGGATAGAAGAGAAGACCACCAGCGTGGTGTTGGAGTACAGCGGCGTGGCCAGCAGCGTCGTGCCGTGGGGGCCGTAGCCTTAGGCGGCGCCGCGTTCGACGTGGCGGTCGCGCATGCCGTGCGGCTGCACGATGCCCTTGGGCGTGCCGGTGGTGCCCGACGAGTAGATCAGGTTGCACGCATCGTCCGGCTCCACCGTCACCGGCCGGGGCCGCGCGCAGGGCGCGGCCAGCCAGTCGTCGAACGGTTGTCCTGGCGCGTCGGCGTCGAGCGCGACACAGCGCCCGCGCGCATCGGCCGGCACCAGCGCCGCCGCCGATCCATCGACGAAGAGGACCGGCGCCTGCGCATCGGCGAGCATGGCGGCGAACTGCGCGGGCGTGACCGACGGCGCCAGCGGCGTGGCCACCGCGCCGCGCGCAGCGCACCAAGGAAGGCTGCCGCCAGGGGCAGCGAGATGGCGCCGCACATCGCCACCGCCTGCCCCGGCCGCACGCCGTCGCGCTGCAGTGCGGCGGCGACGCGGTCCATCAGCGCAACGAGCGCGCCGTAGGAGAGCTCCTCCCCGCCCTGCACCAGGGCCGGCCGGTCCGGGCGCTCGGCGGCATGGGCGCGGATGCGGTCGGCGAGGCTGCGGAAGGTCCCAGTCAATCCCGCCTCCCAGTGGCGGCGGCATCGCGCGCGTCCTGCTGCGTCTGCAGTTCGCGCCACATCACCTTGCCGCTGCCGGACGTCGGCAACGCGGCGACGAACCCGACGATGCGCGGGCACTTGTACGCCGCCATCTGCGCGTGCGCCCAGCCGATGACTTCCTGCTCGGTGACATCGCGTTCATGGGCGGCGCACAGCAGGACCAGCGCCTTGACGATCTCGCTGCGGCGGGGGACGGCTGCGCCGACGACGCAGGCCTCCTGCATCGCAGGGTGGTGGTAGCGCACGGCCTCGACCTCGGTCGGCCAGACCTTGTAGCCGCTGGCGTTGATCATGCGCTTCAGGCGGTCGGTCATGAAGAACTAGCCGTCCTCGTCGATCCGAAAGAGATCGCCTGTGCGAAGGAAGCGCCTGCCGTCGCGCTCGAAGAAGGCCTCGCGCGTCGCCTCGGGCTTGCGCCAGTCGCCCCGCATCAGGCGCGGCGCGTGCATCACGATCTCGCCAGTCTCGCCAGTCTCGCCGGCCGGCGGCTCGGCCAGCGTCGCCGGGTCGGCGATGCGCGAGTCGACGTCGAACATCGGTCTGCGCGCACCAAGTCTCAGCCCGGATGAGCAGACACGTTGGAGTCTGCCACGCCAACCCCGGACGCACCTTGCGCCTGCCGACCATCATGCAGATACCGCAGCTTCTGATCCTCGCGATCCTGCTCGCCACCGTCGCCGCCTTCCTGTGGGGCTGCTGGCGTCACGACGTGGTGGCTGCCGGTTCGCTGCCGGCCTGCGTGCTGGCCGGGCTGGTGGCGCCGGCCGATGCATTCAATTGCAGCCGTGCCCTCGGCCCGGCTGCGTTTCATTGATCAAACTGGGGAAGTTTCAACCGGCGGGGTCAGGTTTCGCGGCTCAATGACAGCCACCGCCGGAACCTGCCATTCGTCATCTTGCGAGGCGACCGACTGCTGCACCTTCAGCAGCGGCCACACAACTCAGGTCAGATCGAAGCGATCGGCGTTCATGACCTTCACCCAAGCCGCAACGAAG
>CAZQPN010000236.1:0-5120 GCA_964595215.1 uncultured Rubrivivax sp.
AGGCCGTCTCGCCGCGCGACAGCAGCACGCGGCCCTCCTGGGTGGCGACGATGCGAGGCGCGCCGTCGAGCTCGTTGGTCTCGAAGACGACCGCCTCGTTGAGGAAGGGGCCGATCAGGTGCAGCGGGATCGAGGCGATGGCGCCGTTGTCGAGCAGCTCGGCGCGCGCCCGCGGCGACAGCTTGACGGTGCCCGAGGGCTCGCCGGTGGCCACGCGCAGCATCGCACGGTCGCCGACCCTGATCAGTTCGAGGATCTGGCCCGGGAAGATCAGGTGCGGGTTGCGGATCTGGTCCAGGTTCATGCCCCAGAGCTCGGGCCAGCGCCAGGGCGTGGTCAGGAAGAGCTTGGAGATGTCCCACAGCGTGTCGCCGCGCTGCACCGTGTAGCGGTCGGGCGCGTTCGGCGCCAGCGCGCTCAGCGGCACCCCGGCCTGGGCGACCTGCTGGGCGGTGGCGCGCCATTCGGGCGTGATCGGGAAGCTGGGCTCGCGCGCCAGGGCCGGCGCGGCGGCGAGACAGCCAGCCAGAGCGGCCAGCAGGCTGGTGCAGGCACGACGGCCTACGCGTTGACGGGCGGGGTGGCTCATCCAGAAGGTCTCCCGGGGCGCCGCCCCTTTCACGGTGTCAAAATTGCGGCGCATCAAGCATTTCGCGGCCGTCGCCGGCCTGCCTGGGGCCCGACCAAGCGGACGACGGCTCGCGGCAATCTTCATGCATTGCGAAAGATTCTGCCCCTAAACCCTTGATATCGCAACGAAAACAGCGGTGTGAAAGCGTGTCATTTGGTGCGTTGATCCGGCCTTTGCAGGGCTCGGCGTTGCGCACCCGCGACAGGCCCTGCCCCCTTGAGCGCCGGCCCGACGACCGCACCTGAGACCACGGACATGGCCCTTCTCCCCATCCTTTGTTACCCGGACCCCCGGCTGCACACCGTCGCCAAGCCGGTCGTCGAGGTCGACGCCCGCATCCGCCGCCTCGTCGACGACATGCTGGAGACGATGTACGCCGCCGAAGGCGTGGGCCTGGCGGCGACCCAGGTCGACGTGCACGAGCGCGTGATCGTGATGGACACGTCCGACACGCGCGATCGGCCGCTGGTTCTGATCAACCCCGAGCTGGTCGCCCGCAGCGACGACATGAGCGTGTCCGACGAGGGCTGCCTGTCGGTGCCGGCGGTCTACGACAAGGTGCGTCGCCACGCACGCGTGGCCGTGCGCGCGCTCGACCGCGACGGCCAGGTCTTCGAGCGCGAGGCCGAGGGGTTGACCGCAGTGTGCATCCAGCACGAGATGGACCACCTGGTGGGCAAGGTCTTCGTCGAGTACCTGAGCCCGTTCAAGCGCGACCGCATCCGCACCCGCATGCTGAAGAAGGCGCGCGAGGAGATGCGCGGCTGAGCCGGCATCCGCCCGCCCGCACCTGTCCGGACCGCCGCCATCCCGTCCCGATGACCGCCTTGCGCGTCGCCTTCGCCGGCACGCCCGAATTCGCCGCCGCCGCGCTCGACGCGGTGTGCGCGGCCGGCTTCGCGGTGCCGCTGGTGCTGACGCAGCCCGACCGCCCGGCGGGGCGCGGCATGAAGCTGCAGGCCTCGGCCGTCAAGCAGCGCGCGCTCGCCCACGGCCTGCCGCTGATCCAGCCACGCAGCCTGCGCCTGGACGGTCGCTGGCCCGACGACGCCATCGCCGCGCGTGCCGCCCTGCAGAACGCCGCACCCGATGTCCTCGTCGTCGCCGCCTACGGCCTCATCCTGCCGGCCTGGGTGCTGGCGCTGCCGCGCCTGGGCTGCCTCAACATCCACGCCTCGCTGCTGCCGCGCTGGCGCGGCGCGGCGCCGATCCAGCGCGCGATCGAGGCCGGCGACGAGCGCACCGGCATCACGCTGATGCAGATGGACGAGGGCCTGGATACCGGTGCGATGCTGCTGACCGAGGCGGTCGACATCGGCCGCGACGACCCCTCGGCGTCGGTGCCCGCTCGCCTGGCCGCCGTCGGCGCACGCCTGGTCTTGCTGGGCCTCCACGACGCCGCGGCCGGCCGGCTGCGGCCACGGCCACAGCCGGCGGATGGCGTCACCTACGCGCACAAGATCGACAAGGGCGAGGCGGCGCTCGACTGGCGCCAGCCGGCTTCGCAACTCGCGCGCCGGGTACGCGCCTTCGATCCCTTCCCGGGGGCGAGCTTCGGGCACGCCGGCGAGGTCTGCAAGGTCTGGCGTGCCGCGGCGGAGCGGTTGCCGCGGCCGTCCGCGCCCGGCACCGTGCTCGACGCCGGCGCCGGCCGGCTCGTCGTCGCCTGCGGCGACGGCGCGCTGTCGCTGCAGATGCTGCAGCGGCCCGGCGGGCGCCGGATCAGCGCGGCGGACTTCCTGCAGGCGCGGCCGATCGCGCCGGGCACGCGGCTGCCGTTGCCGGCCGCACCCGGCCCGGGGCCCTGACGCTTCCTGCCCGTCCGCGCTGCGTCCGGGGGTCGCGGCGTCGGCGACCGGCGCCGGCGCTCAAGTCCGGGGCGGGGCGGCCGACAACCCTGGGACGCCCCGCTGCTCCTGTCCTCCTGCACGCCCGCACGCCTGCCCGCCCCGCCATGCCCCGCCGCCTGTCCCTGCTCTTGCTGACCTGCCTCGTCGGGCTCGCCGGCTGCGACTACCTGGGCATCGAGAGCACGACCGTGGTGCTCGAGCGGCGCGCGGCCGAGGGGCGCGCGATCGGTGCCGCCTGTCGTCACGCCGGGCGGGCGATCGAGGACTGCTACACGCTGAACCGGCGCGCCGACAAGGCGGCCGTGTTCGCCGGCTGGCGCGAGATGAACGACTACATGACCGAGAACAAGATCGAGGTCGTGCCGCCCGAGAGTGCCGAGCCGGCGGCGGTCGCCAACCGCGAGACCGGCGCCGGCGACGACCCGCCGCCCGCTCGCCGCACCGGCAGCTGATCGGCGCCTGCCGACGCCTCGTCGCGTCGGCGGGCAGCCCGTCGCCCGGCGCTCGCGCCCCCGGTGCGCGGCTTCCAGAATCGGAGTCTCCCACCGCGAAGGAGCCGCCGATGCCCACGATCCACGACCTTGCCTGGCCGAGCCCGAGGGCCGAGACCAGGGCGCAACCGCTGCCGCCGGCGGCGGCCGTTGCGTCGCCATGGCGGCCTGGGCGGCTGCTCCCGCTGTCGATCGCCCTGGTGCTGTGCTGCGCCTCGCTCGTGCTCGGCCTGGCGCCACGCGCCGCCGAGGCGGCGACGACCGAGGGCTCCGGCCGCGCCGTGACCGAGTCGCGCTCGCCGGGCGCCTTCGACGCCATCGCCGTCGCCGGGTCGATCGACGTGCGCGTGCGCCAGTCGGCCACGCCGGCCGTCGGCGTGACCGCCGACGACAACGTCGTCGCGCTGGTCGAGACGATCGTCGAGGAAGGCATGGGCGGCCGCACGCTCAGGATCGCGCTGCGGCGCGGCGAGCGCGTGCGCCCGCACACGCCGATCCGCGTCGTCGTCGACGCGACGACGCTGCGCGCCGCCTCGCTCTCCGGGTCCGGGGATCTCGCGATGGAACGCTTCGAGACACCGGCGTTCGACCTGTCGATCAGCGGCGCCGGTGACGCGCGGCTGAGTGAGCTGATCACGGGCGCACTGGCGGTACGCATCGCCGGCAGCGGCGACGTCGAGGGCCGCGGCAAGGCGGACACGCTCAAGCTGTCGATCGCCGGCAGTGGTGACGCCGACCTCTCCAGGCTGAGCGCCAACATGGTCGAGGTCTCGATCGCCGGCAGCGGGGATGCCGACGTGACGGCCGAGCGCGCGCTGACCGTACGCATCGCCGGCAGTGGCGACGTCACCTACGGCGGCGGCGCCACGGAGGTCCGCAGCTCGATCGTCGGCAGCGGCAGCGTGCGCGCCCGCTGACCGGCCGCCCGGCGCCGGCGGCGCGTCCCGGGTGGGACGGGGATGGAACAATTGCCCCATGATCGTCCCGCCCACCCCCCATTGGCGCCACCCGGAGTTTCGGCGCGGCGCACGCGACATGCTCGAGGTGTCCCTGGCACTGGCCGCCTGGGGCATGGTCACCGGGGTGGCGATGGTCGAGAGCGGCCTGTCGGTGCCGCTGGCGGTGACGATGTCGCTGCTCGTCTTTGCCGGCAGCGCCCAGCTCGCGGCGCTGCCGCTGATCGCCAGCGGCGCGCCGCTGTGGGTGGTGTGGGCGGCAGCGGTCTGCGTCAACCTGCGATTCGTCGTCTTCAGCGCCGGCTGGCGCGCCTACTTCGCCGACCTCTCGAACGGCCAGCGGGCGCGCATGGCCTATTTCGCGGCCGATCTCAACTTCTTCGTCTTCATGCGCCACCACCCCGATCGGCGGCCCGCGCCCGGGCAGCTGCCCTACTTCTGGGGCGGGGTGGCGGTCAACTGGGGCAGCTGGCAGCTCAGCTCGCTGCTGGGCATCGCACTGGCCGGCCACGTGCCGGCCGAATGGGGCATCGGTTTCGCCGGCACGCTGGCCCTGCTGGCCTTCACCTCCTCCATGCTCGGCGACCGCAGCACGCGCATCAGCGCGGCGGTCGCCGGCTGTGCCGCGGTGGCCGCCTACGCGCTGCCCCTCAAGCTCAACCTGGTCGTCGCCATCGCGGCCGCGCTGGCGGTCGGGCTGGTGATCGACCACATGGCGCCGCCCGGCGCCAAGGGGGCCAGGTGAGCGACGCCGAGACCGTGCTGGCGATCGTCGGCCTGGCGCTGATCACCCTGCTCACGCGTGGCGCCTTCCTGCTGCCGCGTCAGGAGTTGCCGCTGCCGGCGTGGGTGCACGAGACGCTGCGCCATGCGCCACTCGCGGCCCTGGCGGCCATCGTGGTGCCGGAGATCGTGATGACCGACGGCACGCTGATCGACACCTGGCGCGATCCGCGGCCCTGGGCCGCGCTGGCCGGTCTGGCGTGGTACTTCTGGCGCCGCAGCGTGCTCGGCACGCTGGTCGTCGGCATGGCGGTGATGCTGACGCTGCGCCAGGGCCTGGGGTGGTGAGCCCGACGCGCGCAGGCTCTGCGACACTTCCAACGTCCATCGCCCCCCTCATCCTTCCCCCAGCCGCCATGAACGTCCTCCGCTTCACCGACCTCGTCAGCCAGGGCCGCGTCGCCGGCCG
>CAZQPN010000237.1:0-5119 GCA_964595215.1 uncultured Rubrivivax sp.
CGCGAAGCCGACTCTTAGGCGACCTCATCACTCGGTCCAGGTCGGAGGCCACATTCCGATACGTAGGTCGCTTGATGCACTGGGATCCACCACAACCTCGAGTCATCGTGTTTGCACTGCACGGGCGACACGTGTTCAGGCGCAATTTGTAGAACGGTTAAAGATGCGCGGCGAGCCCGGGGTCTGCTGCGACGGCGCTCAGGCAGCGCGCGCGATGTCCAGGGTCGACCGCGGTGGCTAGCAGTGCCGACGCCATGCGCTGGCGCTGGGTCGTACGCCAACTCCGAAGCCAGGGTGCCTCTTCACCCTCTGGCACTTCGGCGAGTGGCGGCCCACGCCAGAGCGACAGCACCGTGCGCCAGCCGGCCGCATCGAGGCCCGGTGCAGTGCCCAGGCAGCGCGCCAGCGCGGCGCTGTCGAGCCATACGCGGCGCGGGTTCAGCCGCAGCCGGCGATCGTGCAGCAGCACCGCGTCGGCGGCGCCGAGCAGGCGCCGCAGCCGGGCCAGCGTCGTTTCCAACGCCTTGTCGCGGCCTTCCCGGCCTTCGCCCGGCCACAGGTCGCGGGCGACGGCGTCGGCAGCGACGCCGTCGTAGCCGCCTTCGGCCGCCAGCCGGCGCAGCAGGGCCATCGGCTTTGCCGCGGCCTTGCCGGGCGTGCTGGCGAGGTCCTGCCCGCCGACGATGCACGTGAACGACCCCAGCACATGGATGCGCACTGCCCAAGGCCAGGCCAGCGGCCACGCCGGCGCCGGCGGCGCCATGTCGCGGCTGCGCACCGACGCCTGCACCCAGTCGACCTCGACGCCGGCGTCCAGCGCGCGTGCCCACAGCCGCGACACCGCCTCCGGCAGCACACCCAGCGCGCCGGGCCAGTCCAGCTCGCGCAGCCGTTGCAGCGCGACGCGCAGGGCTGCGTCGCTGGCCGCCGACCAGCGCCCGGTGCGGTCATCGCGCACCAGCGCGATCAGCTGTGCCAGCAGCCGGAGCCGTTCGGTGATGCGCGGTGGCAGCGCGATTGTCGACAGTTCCAGGGCCACCGCCGCGCCCTCGTCCCAGGCCCCCAGGCCGAGCAGCGCGTAGGCCTCGTTGAGCCGGTAGGTCATGGCCCAGCTGTCCGGCGCCTGCCCCAGATCGGCCAAGCCGCGGGCGCGGCGGGCCTGGTGCAGCGCACGGTGCATGTCGCCGCCGAGCAGCGCAACGCGGCTGGCCACGTCGGCGGCGTCGGCCAGCCACAGCGGCGAGTGACGTTCGTCGGCGAGCGCCGCGGCACGCTCGGCCAGCGCCAGCGCCGCAGCGGGCGCGCTGCGTGACAGCGACAGCCGAGCCTGCTTCAGCGCCACCACGGTCTGCAGCCCGATGTCGCTGGCCGCCATGGCGACCTGCTGCGCGTCTGCGAGCAGCGCCGCGACGCCGTCGCGCCGGCCGAAAGCCTCGTGGTGCCAGGCGGACGCGATGCGCCAGTGCACACGAGTCCACGGTGATGCGTCAGCGTCAGCGATCGTCGCTCGCGGCGCGAGGCGATTGAACTCGTGGTCCAGGCCGTTGCGCTCGCACCACTCGGTGGCAGCGGTGCACCACAGCAGCACCGCGTCGGGCGCGCCACGGGCCAGCGCCGCGTCGGCACCGCCAGCCAGACCGTTGCGCACCAACGCCGTGGCGCCGGCGTCGCGCTCTGCGTCGAGCAGGCCGAAGGTCTGCGCCACGGCCAGCGCCGCAGCGTGCCACAGCGCGTGGTCCCCGTCGAAGCCGGGCGGCAAAGGCACGGCGGGCGCCGCGGCCAGGCAGGGGCCATAGTGGCGCGCGTCGAGATGC
Source organism: uncultured Rubrivivax sp. (assembly GCA_964595215.1). GTDB lineage: Bacteria > Pseudomonadota > Gammaproteobacteria > Burkholderiales > Burkholderiaceae_C > Rubrivivax. The sequence goes on from CAZQPN010000237.1 coordinate 1,815, forward strand.
GCGCGCAGGAAAATCTGCGCGTGGTCGTCGGGGGCGCCGCGCCGGTCGGCGCGCGCCAGCGCGTGCAACGTCATCGACTGGGCCTGTAGTGTCAGCAGATTGTGGGTCATCCGTGGGTGGCGGCGCGCGCTCTGGCGGTCCACGATGGCCGCTCGGTCGCGGGGGTGGCCGGGAAGGACACAAGATGAAGCACTGGATCGACGCCTTGCGCAGCACCGCAGCCGTGGCCGTGGTGCTGACGCTGGCTGCCTGCGGCGGCGGCGGCGGCGGCAGCAACGACCCTCCTCCGACTGGGGCGCAGCCCCTGCGCACATTTGGTGCCCCCTCGCTGACCCCCGAGCTCGACACCTCGCGCGCCCGTGGCGCCTACATCGGCGCACGCGGCGGCCGCGTCGAGGTCGAACTCGCCGACGGCACGCGCGGCACGCTGGAGGTGCCGCCCGGCGCGCTGTCCGAGCAGGTGCTGATCACCCTGACACCGGTGGCGCGGTTGGGCGGCCTGCCGCTGGACGGCGGGCTGGTTGCCGCCATCGACATGCAGCCCGCCGGACTGGTGTTTGCCGCGCCGGCGCTGCTGCGCATCGAGCTGTCCGACACCGCCGCGCCACTGACCGTGGCCTTCGGTTGGAGCGGCGACGAGCGCCGCTTCGCCATCGTGCCCGGCGCGCCCGAGTCCGGGCGCAGGTTCCGCGTCGCCATCGAGCACTTCTCGGGCTACGGCTTGGGCATCGCAGGGCCTTCGCAGCTGGACGCGCTGGCTGGCGAACTGGTCGACCTGGACGACGAGAACGAGCGCGCCTGGAGCAGCATCCTCAACGCCGATCTGGAGACCGACTGCAGCGGCGCGTGCACCGAGGCTGACTACACCGACTGGGCGCAGGACTTCTGGGACCTGATCACGAAGCCGCGGCTGGACGACGGCGTCGACGGCCCGGTGCAGGCACTGGTGGGTCACAAGGCGCTGGACCGCTTCATCGCGCTGCGCTACTACCTGTTCGGCAACGAAACCGGCCAGCCGCTGGCCGGACTCCAGGCCGCCGGGCTGGCGCAGGACCTGGCGAACCTGAAGCGCCAACACGACGCCTACACCCGCCCGCAGTGCAGCGGCACGGTGACGGACTGGAAGGACTGGGTCCGTATCCCTGACGAATTGCGCGCGCGCGTCGTCACCTACTACCCGGACGAACTGGACGACTTTCCGGAGCTGTTCAGCGATACCGGCTTTTTCGACGAGCCCACTGGAAGCAGCTGCGTCCACCTGAAGGCCGACTTCATCGACCCGCCGAGAGTGCTGGGCGACGACGACTTCCGCATCCCGCTGCGGCTGCGCGCCCGCATCGTGCACCCGGGCGGCGAACTGCCGGTGAGCGCCCGCGTCTTCATGGACTACAGCGATGGCGCCGAGGGCCCGGCCGAAGTGCAGACCGACGCCAGCGGTGAAGGCATGTTCGACGTCGACCGCGATCTGACGTGGCCCGGGGTGTCGGTCACCGCACTCGCCATCGAAGAATCGGTGCGGCGCACCACCGTCACGGGCGCCTTTGCGTTCGCGAACCTCGGTCAGTCGGCCTTGACGATCAAATCCTCAGGCCAGCACTTTGTGGTCCCCGCCGGCACAGAAGAGGAGGTCTGGATCCAGCTCACCGTCGATGGCGTCCCGATCGAGGGAGCCGAGGTCGGTCTCACGTTCGAGGGCCCGGGGAGGATCAACCTCGACGACGAAGTGACCGACAGCGATGGCTACATCAGGGGCACGTACACAGCACCACCGTACCCGGTGCCGCGCAACTACGTCGCCGTCGCACGGGTTCAGGCCACGCATGACGGGCAGACCTACCAGGCGCGCGCCGACATCCAGCCGCAGTGGGCCGATCTGACGCTGGAGGTGAACGACGGCACCGCTTGGCTACCGGCCACCAACCGCACCGTGACGGTGGACGGCGACGGCCCCTTCGCGCTGCGCACCAGCGTGCAGGTGTCGGGCGAGATGCGCGCCGACCCGCCGCGGCCGGTGCCGCCGGGTGGCTTCGTCGGGCTCACCACGGCCGAGGCGACGCTGGCACAGGCCGGCAACTGCTGCGCCGACCTGGCGTTGTCGTACCTGGACAGCGAGGGTCGCGGCGAGACCGTTGACTGGCGCGCCAACGGCAGCGTGCGCAGCACGCAGACCATCGAGGCCATCTACCCGAACCTGGCCGAGGGCGGCGTTGGCGCCAGTGTGACGCTGAGCCGCGTCGTTGCCGGCATCACGGTGGACTTGGCGTACGTGCTGCCGGTCGGTGTCGATCGGCCGTTGGTGGTGACGGTGCGCGACAGCCTGGGCCGGCCGGTGCCCGGCGCCGCGGTGTCGACCTCGGCCACCGGTGGCAGCGCCAGCGGCGGCACCACCGGCGACGATGGCGTGCTGCGCGGCACCGCGCGGCTGGCGAGCGCGGACGAGCCGCTGGTCGTCGAACTCAGCGTCACCGCGCCCGGCGGCGGGTTGATCGATACCCGCACCGTCTCGGCGACGCCAGCACCGCCGGTGGAGGTGGGCAACCGCGACCCGCGTGGCGGCATCGTTCTCGCGCCGCTCTTCATCAGCCGGATCGACACCACTAACGCCCGCACCTTCGTCGGCACCCTTGGTCAGGAGGTGACGCTCAGCTCGGACTGCGCCACCGCCACCTTCACCGGCTGGGGAACCAGCAACGTGTCGATCAGCCGGCTGCAACTCGTCGGCTCGGCCACCGACGGCTGCTCCGTCAGTCTGAGCCTGCCCATCACCTTTCGCGGCGACCGCACCGTGATCGCCGACATGCGCGGCGTCACCCTCGCGGAGTACAGCACGCAAGACAGCAGCCACTTCCGCCTGCTGGTCGAGAACCGGGGGGCCGCGTCGGTCGAACTGCGCGGCGCGCCGTACTACTACCGCGCGTCTGCCAGGACCAGCCGCGACGACCCGACCATCGACGTCGAGCTCGTGTTCTCCGAGCTGACCAAGTGACGCCGGGCGGCACCGCGACTTCCCGTCACACCGCAGGAGCATGTCAAGGTAGCCTGCGGCGGTAACCTGTGGGTGCCCGCGTCCAGTTCCCTACCTGCTTGTAATCCCCTCCTGGTCGCCAACGGCGCGAGCAGGGCCGGAAGAGATGCCAGGAAGCCGACCTTCACTGGCGACAGCTTCTGGCCGGGCCGAGCCATAGAGAGATCCAGACTCGTCGCCGGAAACCTGCGATTCGCAGGTACGCCGAGGCGAGATTTTCGAGCCCGCCGCGAAGGACCGGTTGTGGCCGAGGCCTGTCAGCGCCGTGAGCAACTTGAGC
>CAZQPN010000238.1:0-5112 GCA_964595215.1 uncultured Rubrivivax sp.
TGCACTCCTTGCGCACGATCTTCTCGCTCTCGTGCTTGGTCATGAAGTACGGGTGGTCCAGGCCCTCGGCCTCGTCGAACATGTCCTCGCGGAACACGCCCTCGTAAAGCCCGGCGGCGGCGATGCTGCTGACGTGGTGCAGGTGCTTGGCGTCGATCGCCTTCGCGAACTCGACGACGTTGCGCGTGCCCTCGACGTTGACGTGGATCTGACTCTCCTCGTCGGCGCCGAGGTCGTAGACGGCGGCGAGGTGGTAGACGGCGTCGATCTGGCCCTTGAGCGACTTCACGGCGTCGGCCGACACGCCGAGCTTGCGCGCGGTCAGGTCGCCGGTGACGGGCACCGCGCGCGCCTTGGTGGTGCCCCAGTAGGCCAGCAGGCCGCCGATCTTGCCCTCGCTGCCCGGCCGGACGAGGAAGTGCACCGTCGAGCCGCGGCGCGCGAGCAAGGCCTTGACGAGGCGCTTGCCGATGAAGCCGGTGGCGCCGGTGACGAAGTAGCGCATGAAATCCTCCTGGAAACGGTGCTGTCGCAATGCCAGCGGGCATTCTCGTGCCGACCCCGGGGGCGGCCGCTGCGCGATTTCCCCAAGCCGGGCGCGCGACCCCTAGACGCGCCTCACTAGCGATTCAGGCTGCGCCGAGCCGCCGCGCTGCCTATATTGATGTCATGGCGCACCGCAGGGGTTGTGCCGTCAACACACGAGGAACACCATGGTCAGGAAGCTCAAGAGCCTGCAGCAGAAGAAGGCCGCGTCGGCGGGCCTGATGGACAGCCAGATCGCCGGGGCGGTCAAGGACTCGGCGCAGCAGATCTGGCTCGCCGGCATGGGTGCCTTCGCCAAGGCGCAGGAGGAAGGCGGCAAGGTCTTCGACGCGCTGGTCAAGGAAGGCATGACCCTGCAGAAGAAGACCCAGGGCATGGCCGAGGACAAGATCAGCGAGGTGACCGGGAAGATGAGCGCGATGGCCGAGACCGTCACCAGCAAGGCAGGCCAGAACTGGGACAAGCTCGAGAGCCTGTTCGAGCAGCGCACCGCCAAGGCGCTGTCCAAGCTGGGCGTGCCGACGGCCAAGGACGTCGATGCACTGGTCAAGCGCATCGACGCGCTGACCGCCCAGGTCGCCAAGCTCAACGGCAAGACGCCGGCGGCCAAGGCCGCGCCCAAGGCGGCCCGCGGCGCCGCCGCGAAGAAGGCCACCGCCAAGTCGGCCCCGAAGGCGGCCCCCAAGGCGGCGGTGAAGCGGACGGCCAGCAAGCGTGCCGCGCGCACCCAGGCCGCGGCCTGACGTGAACCGTCGCCGGGTCAGGCCGCGCGTCGGTCTGGCCCTGGCCGGTGGCGGTCCGCTCGGCGCCATCTACGAGATCGGCGCGCTCTGCGCGCTGGCCGACAGTCTGCCCGAGCTCGACTTCAATGCGCTGTCGGGCTACGTCGGCGTCTCGGCCGGCGGCTTCCTGGCCGCGGGCTTGGCCAACGGCATGTCGCCGCGCCAGATGTGCCGCGCCTTCATCGAGGACGACGTTCCGGCCGGCGACCGCATCCATCCGGGCGCCTTCATGCACCCGGCGTGGCGCGAGTTCGCACGCCGAGGCGCGGCGCTGCCCGGGCTGGCGCTGCAGGTCGCCTGGCGTGCCGCGATGGGCGGCCAGACCTGGCTGTCGGCGTCCGAGCGCCTGGGCCGCGCGCTGCCGACCGGGCTGTTCGACCACGCGCCGATCGAGGCCGAGTTGCGCCGGCTGCTGAGCCAGCCCGGGCGCAGCAACGACTTCCGCGACCTGAAGCACCGGTTGGTGCTGGTCGCGACGGACCTCGACAGCGGACGCTCCGCGCCCTTCGGCATGCCGGGGTGGGACGCGGTGCCGATCTCGCAGGCGGTGGCCGCCAGCGCGGCGCTGCCCGGCATGTTCGCGCCGGTGCCGATCAGCGGGCCGCAGGGACGGCGCTGGTACGTCGACGGCGCGCTGAAGAAGACGCTGCACGCCAGCGTGCTGCTCGACCTCGGGCTGGACCTGGTGTTCGCGGTCAACCCGCTGGTGCCCTTCGACGCCACCCATTCCGAGCACCACCGCGTGCTCGGCAGCGGCGAGCCGCCGATCCCGCGCCTGGTCGCCGGCGGGCTGCCGGTGGTGCTGTCGCAGACCTTCCGCTCGCTGATCCACTCGCGGCTCGAGCTCGGACTGAAGGGCTACGAGCGCAGCCACCCCGAGACCGACATCGTGCTCGTCGAGCCCGACCAGCGCGACCCGACGATGTTCCTGGCCAATACCTTCGGCTACGGCCAGCGCCGCCAGCTTGCCGAGCACGCCTACCAGCGCACGCTGGCCGACCTGCGCCGCAGGCGCGTCGTGCTGGCCGCGACGCTGGCGCGCCACGGCCTGGCGCTCGACGACGCCGTGCTCGACGACATCGACCGCAGCCTGCTCGGTCGCCGCCGGCCGCTGCGCACGCGCGCCGCGCGCGCGTTGCGCCGGCTCGGGGACACGCTGGACACGCTGGAAGCCAGCCTGCCGGCGGCCTGAACCGGCCGGCGCCCGCGCCCCTCAGTCGCCCGCCGCCCGGCGCAGTTGGCGGTCGAGCGCGCCGAAGCGCCGCCGGTACTGCGCCGGCGTCAACGCGACGCGGCGCCGGAACAGTCGGCTGAAGAAGCTGGCGTCCTGGTAGCCGACCCCGACCGCCACCGCCTCCACCGGCAGCGCGGTCGTCTCGAGCAGGTGCTTGGCCTCCTCCAGGCGCAGCGTGTGCACGTACTCCAGCGGCGACAGGCCGGTGGCCTGCACGAAGCGGCGCTTGAAGGTGCGCTCGGGCAGCCCGCTCAGCGCCACCATCTGCGTCACCGGCGACTCGACGGCGTAGTGGTCGGCCGCCCAGAGCTGGCAGCGCGCGACCAGCGGATCGTCGGCGCGGGAGCCGCGTGCCAGCGACGCATAGGCCAGCGGGCTGGTGTCGTTCAGGTTCAGCAGGTGGATGCGCGCCACCTGCATCGCGTCCTCGGGCGACGCGAAACGCGCGATCAGCGCCAGCGCCAGCATGTGCCAGGCCATGCCGCTGCCGGCCATGAGCAGCCGGCCGCCCGGCCCGGCGGCGACGAGGCCGCGGTCGGCGTGCCAGCGCGTGCGCGGATGGGCGCGCGCCAGGTGGTCGCAGTAGGCCCAATGCGAGGTGCCCTCCTCGTCGTCGAGCAGCCCGGTGGCCGCGAGCATCAGCGCGCCCGAGCACGACGAGGTCAGCGTCGCCCCCTGCTCCCACGCGGCGCGCATCCAGGCGATCTCGGGGGCATGGTCGGCCGGCAGTGGGTCGCCCGGCGCCACCATCAGGTCGGTGACGCAGATCACGTCTGGGCGCGAGCAGTCGGCGAGCGAGGCGTCGGGCGTGATGCGCACGCCGTTGGCCGCCGTCAGCGGCTGGCCGTCGCGGCTGACGACGAGCGGTCGGAACGGCGACGCCTGGGGCGTGCGGCCGTGCAGCATCTGCCAGTCGCGGCGCGTGCTCGACAGCACGTCGACGAAACCGTACACCGTCGCGGCGCTGACCTCCGGCGTCGCGACCAGCGCCACCGTGACCTGTCGATCGGATGAGGACATGGCCGTTTTGACCTCCTCGTTGCACGAATCACCATGGCGCGCGCTCGCACGCGGAGCCAGACTCCGGGCACCTTCACGACGGACCGCTGGAGTTTGACATGCCGACCCCGATCGACATCCAGTTGGCCCCTTCGACCCTGCCGCGGTCGGCCGTGACGGTGGCGCGAGCGCTGCCGGCGCGCCGTGCGGCACGCATCGACCGCACATTGTCCGCCGCCTGACGACGGTGGCCGGGCAGCGGCCCGGTCGCTCCCCCTAATTGTCCACACCCTACCCCACGAGGAACCCACGATGACCCTGATCGACCCCACCGGCCACCGCGTCAGCGGTGCCACCCCCGAGAGCCTGGCCGCCTTCGAGCAGGCCAGCCGCGAGCTGCTGTGCATGGTCGACGACCCGGTCGCCAGCGTCGACCGCGCGCTGGCCGCCAGCCCCGAGATGACGATGGCGCATGTGCTCAAGGCCTGGCTGCACGTGCTGGGCACCGACCCGTCGGCGCTGCCGGTGGCGCGCGCGAGCTGCGCCGCCGCCGCCACGCTGCCGGCCGACGACCGCGAGCGCCGCCATGTCGAGGCCGCGACCGCGCTCGCCGCGGGCCGCTGGCAGGAGGCCGCGCTGCGGCTGGAGGACCTGAGCGCGCGCTACCCGCGCGACGCGCTGGCGCTGCAGGTCGGCCACCAGGTCGACTTCTTGCGCGGCGACAGCCGCATGCTGCGCGACCGCATCGCGCGCGCGCTGCCGGCCTGGGACGCGTCGCTGCCCGGCTACCACGGCGTGCTCGGCATGCACGCCTTCGGCCTGGAGGAGACCGGCGACTACGCGCTGGCCGAGGCCCAGGGCCGGCGCAGCGTCGAGCTCGAGCCGCGCGACAGCTGGGCCTGGCACGCGGTGGCGCACGTGCTGGAGATGCGCCATGCGCCGCGAGACGGCATCGCCTGGCTGCGCCCGACACGCGCGACCTGGTCGGCCGGCAGCTTCCTGGCGGTGCACAACACCTGGCACCTGGCGCTGTTCGAGCTCGAGCTCGACGGCCACGACGAGGCGCTGCGGCTGTACGACGAGGCGATCGCCGGCGACTCGACGCTGGTGATGGACCTGATCGACGCCGGCGCGATGCTGCAGCGGCTGCAACTGCGCGGGGTCGACGTCGGCGCGCGCTGGGCCGCGGTGGCCGACCGCTGGGACGCCGCGCTCGGCGACGCGGCCGAAGGCGGCGCCGGCCGCTACGCCTTCAACGACTTCCACGCCATGCTGGCCTATGCCGGCGCCGACCGCGCGGCGGCCCAGGCGCGGCTGCTCGACGCGATGCGCGACGCGGTGGCACGCGACGACGACAACGCCGTCTTCACGCGCGAGGTCGGTCTGCCGGCGGCCGAGGCGGTGATGGCGCTGGCGCAGGGCGATGCCGCGCGCGCGGTCGCCCTGCTGCGACCGGTGCGCTCGAACGGGCACCGCTTCGGCGGCAGCCATTCGAAGCGCGACCTGATCGACCTGCTGCTGCTCGACGCCGCGCCGCGCGCCGGCGACGCG
>CAZQPN010000239.1:0-5108 GCA_964595215.1 uncultured Rubrivivax sp.
TCGCCAACACGATGCCGAAATTCGCCGCCTTCGCGGTGCTGTTCGCGATGGCCAATGCCGGGCTGCCGGGCACGGCCGGCTTCGTCGGCGAATGGATGGTGATCCTGGGCGCGGTGCAGTTCAACTTCTGGATCGGGCTGCTCGCGGCGACGACGCTCGTGTTCGGCGCCGCCTACACGCTGTGGATGGTCAAGCGCGTGTACTTCGGGGACGTCGCCAACGCGGACGTGCGCGCGCTGACGGACCTGTCGGCCCGCGAGTTCCTGATGCTGGCCGTGCTGGCGGTGGCCGTGCTGTGGATGGGCCTGTACCCGAAGCCATTCACCGACGTCATGCAGGTTTCGGTGACCGAGCTGTTGCGCCACGTGGCGATGTCCAAGCTGAACTGACGGCGCGGCCACGAGAACACCATGACCGACATGAACTGGTTCGTTGTCTATCCCGAGATCTGGCTGCTGGTGCTGACCTGCGCGGTCCTGCTGGCCGATCTCTTCGTGCGCGACCCGCAGCGCCGCCCGACTTTCTGGCTGACCCAGTCCGGCGTGCTCGTCTTCACGCTGATGCACCTTCAGATCGCCGACAGCGGCCTGACGCAGTACGGGCTGGGCGGCATGGTGGTGGCCGACCCGATGGGTCACCTGCTGGCCGCTTTCGCCGGCCTGGCGACGCTGGTGACGCTGGCCTACGCCTACCCCACGCTGGCGTCGCGCGACATGCAGCGCGGCGAGTTCTACACGCTGACGCTGTTCAGCCTGATGGGCGTGTCCATCATGACCTCGGCCAACCACTTCCTGGTGATCTACCTGGGGCTGGAGCTGATGAGCCTGTCGTTGTACGCCCTGGTGGCGCTGCGCCGCGACCACCTGGTGGCGACCGAGGCCGCGATGAAGTACTTCGTGCTCGGCGCGCTGGCCAGCGGCTTCCTGCTGTACGGGCTGTCGATGATGTACGGCGCCACCGGGTCGCTCGAGATCCCGACCGTCTTCGACCGTATCGCCACCGGCGAGATCAACGCCGACGTGCTCGTGTTCGGTGTCGTCTTCGTCGTCGCCGGCCTGGCGTTCAAGCTCGGCGCGGTGCCCTTCCACATGTGGGTGCCCGACGTCTACCAGGGCGCGCCGACGGCTGTCACGCTGCTGATCGGCGCCGCGCCCAAGCTGGCCGCGTTCGCGATCACGATCCGGCTGCTGGTGGAGGGCATGCTCGGCCTGGCGGTGGACTGGCAGCAGATGTTCATCGTGCTGGCGGTCGCCTCGCTGGTGGTCGGCAACGTGGCGGCGATCGCGCAGAGCAACCTCAAGCGCATGCTGGCCTATTCGACGATCTCGCAGGTCGGCTTCGTGCTGCTCGGCCTCTCGGCCGGCGTCGTCAGCGGCAACACGCTGTCGGCGGGCAATGCCTACAGCTCGTCGATGTTCTACATCATCACCTACGTGTTGACGACGCTGGGCACCTTCGGCCTGATCATGTTCCTGTCGCGCGAGGGCTTCGAGAGCGAGCAGATCGACGACCTCGCCGGTCTCGGCCAGCGCGCGCCCTGGCTGGCCGGCGTGATGGCGGTGTTCATGTTCTCGCTCGCCGGCATCCCGCCGATGGTCGGCTTCTTCGCCAAGCTCGCGGTGCTGCAGGCGCTGGTGGCGACCAACGTCGCGGCCTACATCTGGCTGGCGGTGGTCGCGGTCATGATGTCGCTGATCGGCGCCTTCTACTACCTGCGGGTCGTCAAGGTCATGTACTTCGACGCGCCGGCCAGCGGGGCTCCGTCGCTGCACCGCCCGCTGGGCGTGTCGGCGCTGCTGGCCGCCAACGGCGCGCTGGTGCTGCTGCTCGGCCCGCTGTCGGGCGGGTTGCTGGCGATGTGCCGCGACGCCATCGTCAAGACGCTGGCCGGCTGAGTTGCGACGCCCGCGGCCATCGTCCCGCCCGCCGATGGCCGACGACGACCGCCACCTCGTGGAGCGCCCGCTGGCGTCGCAGGTGCTGCTCGAGGGCGGCTTCCTGCATGTGCGGCGCGACACCGTGGCGCTGCCCGACGGGCAGCAGGCGACACGCGAGTATGTGCGCCATCCGGGCGCGGTGGCGGTCGTCCCGCTGCTCGACGACGGTCGCCTGCTGCTCGAGCGGCAGTACCGCCATCCGCTCGGCCAGGTGATCCTGGAGTTCCCGGCCGGCAAGATCGATCCGGGCGAGGACACGCTGGCCTGCGCGGTGCGCGAGCTCGCCGAGGAGACCGGCCACACCGCGCGCGAGTGGGCCTTCGCCTGCCGTCTGCACAACGCCGCCGCGTATTCGACGGAGGCGATCGAGCTGTGGTTCGCGCGCGGCCTGCAGGCCGGGCCGCAGCGGCTCGACGCGGGCGAATTCATCGAGCTCGTGACGCACACCGAGGACGAACTGCAGGCGCTGGCGGCGCGCGGCGAGCTGACGGACGCGAAGACGCTGATCGGATTGCTCTGGCTGCGCCAGTGGCGATCCGGCGCCTGGCCGCTGGACTGGCGTCAAACGGCTACCATCGGTCAATGAAGGTGCTGAACCTGCGCTGTTCGAACGGCCACGGCTTCGAGGGCTGGTTCGCGTCGGAGGACGAGTTCCTCGACCAGAACGGCCGCTCGTCGATCGAGTGCCCGTTGTGCGCCGACCGCGTGATCACGCGCCTGCCCAGCGCCCCGCGCCTGAACCTGTCCGGCGCGCGCGAGCCGCAGGCTGTGCCCGCGTCGGCGTCGGTGTCAGCGCCGGCGACGGCGCAGAAGCCAGTTGCAGCAGATCTCCAGGCGGCCTGGCTGGCCGCCGCGCAGCGCCTGATGGCCACGACCGAGGATGTCGGCGAGCGCTTCTCCGAGGAGGCGCGCCGCATCCATTACGGCGAGTCCGAGGCGCGCGGCATCCGCGGCCAGGCCACACCCGAGGAGCGCGAGGCCTTGCGCGAGGAGGGCATCGAGGTCGTCGCGCTGCCGCTGCCGGCGGTGCTCAAGGGTCCGGTCCAGTAGACCGCCCGGTGGCCCGTCGGCGCGCTGCGCGGGTGGGCGCTGCGTGCCCCGTCAGCCGCCGGCCGGCGGCAGCACCCGCCCCGGGTTCATGAGGCCCTGCGGGTCGAGCGCCTGCTTGATGCGCTGCATCAGCGCTAGCGCGACCGGCGACTTTCGCTCGGCCATCTCGTGCACCTTCAGCGCGCCGACGCCGTGCTCGGCCGAGAAGGACCCGCCATGCGCCAGCACCGCGTCGTAGACGATGCGGTTGATCTGCTCCTCGCGCTCGGCAACGAAGCGCGCGCCGTCCTGCCCCACGGGCGCCTGCAGGTTGTAGTGCAGGTTGCCATCGCCCAGGTGGCCGAAGTTGACCAGCCGGGCGCCCGGCACCGCCGCCATCAGCGCGGCATCGGTGGCGGCGCAGAAAGCCGGGATGCGCGACACCGGCACCGAGATGTCGTGCTTGATGTTGAGCCCCTCCTGCGCCTGCGCCAGCGGGATGTGTTCGCGCAGCTGCCACAGCGCCTGTGCCTGCGCCAGGCTCTCGGCGACCGTGGCGTCGCCGATGGTGCCCGCCTCGAGCGCCAGGCCGAGCAGGGCCTCGAGCCGCGCGCGCCCCGGCGCCTCGCCCTCGGCGTCGTCGACCTCCAGCAGCACCGCCCAGGGCGCCGGCGGCAGCGGGCGCGGCAGCGCCGGGAAGTGGGTCTCGACGAGCGACAGGGCGTGCCGCCCCATGACCTCGAAGCCGGTCAGCCCGCTGGCCAGCCGCGCGCGCGCCAGCCGCAGCAGCGCCAGCGCCGCGTCAAGGCTGTCGCAGGTCGCCAGCGCGGTTAGCGTGGCGGCCGGCGCCGGGGCCAGCTCCAGCGTCGCCGCGGTGATGACGCCGAGCGTGCCCTCGCTGCCGATGAACAGGTCGCGCAGGTCGTAGCCGGTGTTGTCCTTGCGCAGGCCGGACAGGCCGTCCCAGACCTCGCCCTGCGCGGTGACGACCTCCAGCCCCAGGCACAGCCGGCGCGCGTTGCCGAAGCGCAGCACCTCGGTGCCGCCGGCGTTGGTGGCCAGGTTGCCGCCGATCGTGCAGCTGCCCTCGGCCGCCAGGCTGAGCGGGAAGCGCAGGCCGTGCTCGGCGGCGGCCTGCTGCACCGCCTGCAGCACGCAGCCAGCCTCGGCCACCAGCGCCAGGTTGTCGGCATCGATCTCGCGGATGCGGTTCATGCGCGCCAGGCTCAGCACCACCTGCGTGCCGCTCGCGTCGGGCACGCTGCCACCCACCATGCCGGTGTTGCCGCCCTGCGGCACGATGGCCGTGCCGGCCGCGGCGCAGGCGCGCACGACGGCCGCCACCTCGGCCGCGCTGCCCGGCCGCACGACGGCCAGCGCGCGGCCATGCCAGCGCCGGCGCCAGTCGGTCTGCCAGGCGTCGAGGTCGCCGTCGGTCAGCACGTTCGCCGGTCCGACGGCGTCGCGCAGGCGGTCGAGCACGGCGCCGGTCATGTCTGCGCCTCGTGCCCGGCGCGCGCCCGGTGCAGCCGCCAGCGCACGTGCAGCGCGCAGGCGGTGAAGAGCAGCAGGCTGAGCGCCACCTCCAAGCCGGCCAGCGCCGCCGACAGGCCGGTCTCGCTGTAGGCGCGCACGACGCCTTCGGTGAAGTACAGCCACACGAGCAGGCTGAGCCAGCGATAGGTGTACATGCGATGGCGCCAGATGCCTGCCAGGGCCGGCAGCAGCGGCAGCACCTTGATCGCCAGCGTGCCGCTGCCGGTCGGTGCCAGCCACAGCTCCCAGGCCACGCCCAGCACGATCAGGCCGATCAGGCCGAACAGCGCCATCGCGCGCGTCAGCTGCGTGACACCGTCGGCCGGGCGGGCCGGGCGGGCGGGGAGGGCATCGGTGACCATGCTGGCATCATAGCCAGCATGACCTCCCTGCGTGCCCTGAGCCGCGACGTGTCCGAGCGCGCGTCCGAGTTGCTGGAGACGCTGCGCGACTGGCCCTGGTTCGACACCCTGCGCACGCTGGCGCAGCGCTTTCGCGAGGACCGGCTCGGCCTGACCGCCGGGAGCCTGACCTTCACGACGCTGATTGCGCTGGTGCCGCTGTTCACCGTCATGCTGGCGGTGTTCTCGGCCTTCCCGATGTTCG
>CAZQPN010000240.1:0-5099 GCA_964595215.1 uncultured Rubrivivax sp.
GCTGCCGCCAGCCCGACATCGAAGCCGAGCGGCTGCAGCCAGTCCCGCCTCAGCGCGCGGTCGGCCTCTTCGTTGTCGACCACCCGGCGCCGGCGCCGCGCACCGGCGCGCGCCCGGCGCCCGCCCGCCGCCGGCCCGCGCGGCAACGCCGCGGCCGGGTCGATCCGGGGCAGGAACAGCTGCACACTGAAGGTGCTGCCGCGCCCCGGCACGCTGTGCGCGGTCAGCTCGCCACCCATCAGGCGCACCAGCATCTGCGCGATCGTCAGGCCCAGGCCGCTGCCGCCCGCCGCGCCGGCGCCGGCCGCCGTGCCGCGCGCGAAGGGCTCGAAGACGCGCGCCAGCTCGACGCCGTCCATGCCGGGCCCGGAGTCCTCGATGTCGAAGCGCGCCATGTCGTTGGCGTGCCGCACGTGCAGGGTCACGTGGCCCTCGGTCGTGAACTTGACGGCATTGCCCAGCAGGTTGATCAGGATCTGGCGCAGCCGGCGCTCGTCGGCGCGCACCCAGGCCGGCAGCGGCGCGCCGAAGTCGCGCACGAAGCGCACGCCCCTGGCCGCCGCCTGCAGCTCCATCAGACGCGCGATCTCCTCCATGCCGTCGGCGAAGCGCATCGGCTCGACCTGCAGTGCCAGCTTGCCCGCCTCGATGCGCGCCAGGTCCAGCGTGCTCTCGATCAACCCGAGCAGGTGGTCGCCGCCGCGCCGGATGACGCCGACGGCCTGGCGCCGGTGCGCCGGCATCGCCGGGTCCTCGTCGAGCAGCTGCGCGTAACCCAGGATGCTGTTCAGCGGCGTGCGCAGCTCGTGGCTGATGGCGCTCACGTAGCGCGTCTTGGCCTGGCTCGCGGCCTCGGCCTCGGCCTTGGCGCGCTGCAGCTCGGCGTCGGTGCGGCGGTGCGATGCGATCTCCTCGTGCAACGCCTGCGTCTGGCGCCGGCTCTCCTCCTCGGCGACGCGCCGGCTGCGATGCGTCAGCACCACCCACCAGGCGACGATGCCGGCCAGCAGGCCGAGGGCCAGGCCGACGTTGAGCACGCCCTGGCGCAGCAGCGGCTCGGCCTGCGCCGCCAGCGGCTCGCCGGCGGCGGCGAGCGCGCGCCGCCCCTGCAGGTAGGCCGCGCCGAGCAGCCCGGCGAGCACCGGCAGGCCGAGTGCGGCCAGCAGGAGGTAATGCGCCAGCCCGGCCTCGAGCTGCGGCGCCCAGCGGCGCGGCAGCATGCGCTGCAGCAGCGCCAGCCACTGCTCGCCGATGCGTGCATGCGGCTTGCAGGCGTCGTTGCAGCGCGCGTCCAGCGTGCAGCACAGCGAGCAGATGGCGCCGCCGTAGGCCGGGCAGTGCGCCATGTCGTCGACCTCGTAATCGCGCTCGCAGACGGTGCAGCGCAGGCTGCGCGGGGCGAGCCGTGCGTCGATGCCGTCGCCCGCGGCCCCGGCGTCGCCCCGGGCGCCGTTCGGTGCCGTGGCACCGGTCGTCGCCGGCTTGGCGTCCAGCCCGGACCTGCCGGCCACCGGCTGGATCGGGATCGAGCGGCGCGCGATGTACCAGCGCCCGCCGGTGGCCCAGGCCAGCAGCGGCGCCATCACGAACGCGGTGACCATCGCGATCGCGGCCGAGAAGGCCTCGGCCAGCGGCCCGAAGGCACCCAGGTGCGCTGCCACCGACAGCACGGTGGCGACACCCATCGCACCCACGCCCACCGGGTTGACGTCGTACAGGTGGGCGCGCTTGAACTCGATGCCCGGCGGGCTCCAGCCCATCGGCTTGCTGACCACGAGGTCGGCCACGACGGCCATCATCCACGCGATGGCGACGTTGGCGTACAGGCCGAGCACGTGCCCGAGCGCCTGGAACACGTGCATCTCCATCAGCGCCAGCGCGATCAGCGTGTTGAACACCATCCAGACGACACGCCCGGGGTGGCTGTGCGTCAGGCGCGAGAAGAAGTTGCTCCAGGCCAGCGAGCCGGCGTAGGCGTTGGTGACGTTGATCTTGAGCTGCGAGACGACGACGAACACCGCCGTGGCCGCCACCGCCCAGCCGTAGTGGCCGAAGACGCGCTCGTACGCCGCCAGGTACCTCTGGTTGGGGTCCACCGCGCGGTCGGCCGGCACCGCCAGGCTGATCGCGAGATACGCCAGCAGCGCCCCGCCGAGCATCTTCAGCACGCCGGGAATGACCCAGCCCGGTCCGCCGGCGATCACCCCCGCCCACCAGCGCAGCCGGCCCGCCCGGCCGGGGCCGGGCTCGGGCATGAAGCGCAGGTAGTCGGCCTGCGCGCCCATCTGCGTGATGAGCGCGATGACGACCGTGGTGGCGGCGCCGAAGGCCAGCAGGTCGAAGCCCGCCGGGCCGGCCCGGCCCTCGCCCGGGTAGGCCGCCAGGCGCTGCACGATGTCGGGCTGCCAGGCAAAGACCGCGACGAAGGGCACGATCAGCATCGCCAGCCAGATCGGCAGCGTCCAGGCCTGCAGGCGCCGGATCGCGGTGACGCCGTGGGTGACGAGCGGGATCACGACCAGCGCGCAGATCATGTAGCCCCAGGCCGGCGGGATGTCGAAGGCCAGCTCCAGCGCGTAAGCCATCACCGCCGCCTCGAGGGCGAAGAAGATGAAGGTGAAGCTGGCGTAAATGAGCGAGGTGACGGTCGAGCCGATGTAGCCGAAGCCGGCGCCGCGCGTCAGCAGGTCCATGTCGACGCCGTGGCGGGCGGCGTAGACGCTGATCGGCAGCCCGGCCAGGAAGATCACCAGCCCGGTGGCCAGGATCGCCAGCGCCGCGTTGACGAAGCCGAACTGCACCAGCAGCGTTCCGCCGATGGCCTCCAGGATCAGGAAGGACGCGGCGCCGCCGAGCGCCGTCTGCGCGACCTGCCACGGCCCCCACTTGCGGAAGCTTCGCGGCGTGAAGCGCAGCGCGTAATCCTCGATCGTCTCGCGCGCGACCCATCCGTTGTAGTCGCGCCGCAGCTTGACGACGCGCTGCGTCGGCGCGGCGATGACGGGCGGGGCGGCGGCGGGGTACACCCCGAGGACGCATTCAAGAAGCGCACCAGGGGTGGACCTTCCCCCCTACCATCACGGTGGCACCGATCCTGCTGTGAGCACCGACCATGGACCTGACCCCGCGCGAGAAGGACAAGCTCCTGATATTCACCGCCGCCCTGGTGGCCGAGCGGCGGCAGGCGCGCGGGCTGAAGCTCAACTACCCCGAGGCGGTGGCGCTCATCAGCGCGGCCATCATGGAAGGCGCGCGCGAGGGCAAGACCGTGGCAGACCTGATGAGCGACGGCAAGACGGTGCTCTCGCGCGCCGACGTGATGGACGGCGTGGCCGAGTTGATCCCCGAGATCCAGGTCGAGGCCACCTTCCCGGACGGCACCAAATTGGTGACCGTGCACCAACCCATTGCGTGACACCGGCATCCGCGCCCCAACCACGAGCAAACGCACCATCCCCATGCGACTCCTGCCCCAACCACCGCGCATCGCGTTCATCGTCGTCCTGGGCCTCCTGCCCGGGATCACGATGGCCCACGAGAGCGCCTCCCACGGCACGCACGACGGCCTGATGGCCGGCTTCATGCATCCGCTCGGCGGCCTGGACCACCTGGCGGCGATGCTCGCCGTGGGGCTGTGGACGGCACTGGCGGCGCGGCGCGGTCGCGCCGACCTGGTGTTCGCGCCGCTGACCTTCCTCGCGCTGCTGCTGACCGGCGCACTGCTGGCGCAGGCCGGCATCGCGGTCCCGGCGGCCGAGCCGGTGATCGCGCTGTCGCTGCTCGCGCTCGGCCTGCTCGTGGCCTCGCGCGCCCGCTGGTCGCTGCCGGCGGTGCTGCCGGCGGTCGGCGTGTTCGCTTTCTTTCACGGCGCGGCGCACGGCAGCGAACTCGGCGGGCTGGCCGCGCTGGCCGGCATGGTGCTGGGTTCGGGGCTGCTGCACGCAATCGGCGGCGTCGTCGGCCTGACCGTTCGCCATCGCAGCGGCTGGCTGCCGCGCGTCGCCGGCATCGCGGTCGGGCTGACCGGGATGGCCCTGCTGATGGATCTGGCGCGATGATCCCGGGCGAACTCTTCACGGACGGCCCCGACCACCCGCTGAACCCCGGCCGACGCGCGGTGGCGCTCGTCGTGCAGAACAGCGGCGACCGACCGATCCAGGTCGGCTCGCACTATCACTTCGCCGAAACCAACCCGGCGCTGCAGTTCGACCGCACGGCGGCGCGCGGGATGCGGCTGAACATCGCCAGCGGCACCGCGGTGCGCTTCGAGCCGGGTCAGCAGCGCACCGTCGAGCTCGTCGACTTCGCCGGCGCGCGCGAGGTCTGGGGGTTCCGTGGCCAGGTTCAGGGTCGACTCTGAGCAGGCGCATTTCATGGGTCGGACGGCTCGCTGCCCGGAGCGGCCTTTGGTCGCTCCGGGCCGACATCGGACGCACCAGTCCACTGAATAGACCGAGGATCCGCGACCATGGCCACGATCGATCGCCGTGCCTATGCCGAGATGTTCGGCCCCACCACCGGCGACCGCGTGCGGCTGGCCGACACCGAGCTGATCGTCGAGGTCGAGCGCGACTACACGCTGCTGGCCGGCGGCCACGGCGAGGAAGTCAAGTTCGGCGGCGGCAAGACCATCCGCGACGGCATGGGCCAGGGCCAGCGCATCAACGGCATCGGCCCGGGTGACGCCGTCGACTGCGTCATCACGAACGCCCTCATCGTCGACCACTGGGGCATCGTCAAGGCCGACATCGGCATCCGCGGCTGCCGCATCCTCGCCATCGGCAAGGCCGGCAACCCCGACATTCAGCCCGGCATCGACATCGTCATCGGCCCCGGCACCGAGGTCATCGCCGGCGAGGGCATGATCGTCACCGCCGGTGGCTTCGACAGCCACATCCATTTCATCTGCCCGCAGCAGATCGACGAGGCGCTGGCCTCGGGCGTGACGACGATGACTGGCGGCGGCACCGGCCCGGCCACCGGCACCAACGCCACCACCTGCACGCCCGGGCCGGCCAACCTCGAGCGCATGCTGCAGGCGGCCGATGCGTTCCCGATGAACCTGGGCTTCCTCGGCAAGGGCAACGCCAGCCGGCCCG
>CAZQPN010000241.1:0-5081 GCA_964595215.1 uncultured Rubrivivax sp.
CGGCTTCCACGGCTTCCACGTGCTCGTCGGCATGCTGATGCTGCTGTTCATCACGCTGCGCCTGATGAAGGGTCACTTCACGCCGCAGCGCCACTTCGGCTTCGAGGGCGCGGCCTGGTACTGGCACTTCGTCGACGTCGTGTGGCTCGGGCTGTACATCGTCGTCTACTGGTTGTGACGCCAGCGGCGGGCCGCCCGTGCCCGGCCGCCATCGGATGCCGAAACGCCGCTGCGAGCGGCGTTTCGCTTTCTCCGCGTCGGCGCGCGTCCTCGGCGCCCGGCCAGCGCGGCCTCAGGGCCCGACCGGCACGCCGCCGGGTTGCACCCAGCCCATTTGCCAGCCCAGCAGGACGAACAGGAAGAGGGCGATCGACAGGCCCACCCGCAGCGCGAGCGCGCGCGCCATCGCCTTGTTGGTGTCGTCCGCGGCGCGCCCCTTGCGCAGCATGAACAACCCGGCCCCCGCCAAGGCCGCCAGGATGGCCACCAGCATCAACACCATGATCGACTTCATTGCGCCGCATTATCCGCCCCTGCTGCCGGGCCGTGGCGATGGCGTGACGCGATGGCGATGACGCGCAGCCGCTGGCTGCTGCTGGTGATCACGCTCGCCGCGGCGGCCGGCACCGCGCGGCTGGGCATCTGGCAGCTCGACCGCGCGGCGCAGAAGAACGCGCTGCAGGCCGACATCGATCGCCGGATGGCGCTGCCGCCGCTGACGGCACAGACGCTCGCGAGCGCCGCCGCCGAGGCCGACGCACAGGTCCATCGACGCGCCGAGCTGGTCGGCCGCTGGTTGCCGCAGCACACGGTCTGGCTCGACAACCGCCAGATGGACGGCCGGCCGGGCTTCTTCGTGCTGACGCCGCTGGCACTCGACGACGGCAGCGCGCTGCTCGTGCAGCGGGGCTGGCAGCCGCGCGACTTCGTCGACCGCAGCCGCATCGCCCCGCCGCCGACGCCGGACGGACCGGTCCGGGTCGCGGGCCGATTGGCCCGCGACCCGGCACGGTTGTACGACCTCGGTGACGAGGGCGCGGGGGCGATACGGCAAAATCTCGCCATCGACCTTTTCGCCCGGGAGACCGGCCTGCGCCTGCGGCCGCTGACCCTGCTGCAGACGTCCCCCACCGACCAGGACGCGCTGCGGCGCGACTGGCCCCGCCCCGCGGCCGGTGTGCACACGCACTATGGCTACGCCTTCCAGTGGTTCGCGCTGAGCGCGCTCATCGTCGGCTTGTATGTCTGGTTCCAATTCGTCCGCCCCGCCCGACGGGCCTGATGCGCTGAGCTTCACGGTCCACTCGATGCCGTCGCCCGACGCGCCGATGCGGCGCCAGCGCGTCGTCGGCGGGCGCTGGCGCCTGCTGCTGCTGCTCCTGGCCTGCGCCGCGCCGGTGGTGGCGTCGTACCTCGCCTACTACGTGGTCCGTCCCGAAGGCCGCAGCAACTACAGCGACCTCATCCTGCCGACGCGCACGCTGCCGGCCGACCTCGGCCTGACCGACCTCGCCGGCACGCCGGTCGACCCGGCGACGCTGCGCGGCCAGTGGCTGACGCTGCTCGTCTTCGATGGCGACTGCGACGCCGCCTGCGAGGGGCGTGTGCTGCTGCAGCGCCAGCTGCGCGAGATGCTGGGCCGCGAGCGCGACCGCGTCGACCGCGTCTGGCTCGTCACCGGCGCCGGCGTCCCCAGCCCGGCGCTGCAGCAGGCGGCTGCGGCGACCGGGCCGCTGACGGTGCTGCGTGCCGATGCCGGCGCGGTCGCGCGCTGGCTGGCGCCGGCCGCCGGGCAGGTACTGCACGACCACCTCTACATCGTCGACCCGATGGGCGAGTGGATGATGCGCGCCCCGGCCGAGCCGGCGCCGCAGCGCCTCAAGCGCGACCTCGAGCGCCTGCTGCGCGCCTCGTCGTCGTGGGACCGCGCCGGCCGCGGCACCTGACCCGTCTGCATCCGCCCGCCATGGACGCCGCCGTTCCGCTCGTCGACCTCGGCCCGCTGCTGCAGCTGCTGGCGCTGGCCGCGCTGGTGGCGCTGCTGCCGCTGTCCTGGGTCTGGCTGCGCCAGCGCAGCGGCGACACGCGCGCGCGGCTCGCGGCGCTGACCGCGCTGACGCTGTTCCTGACCTTCGACCTCATCGTCTTCGGCGCCTTCACCCGGCTGTCGGACTCGGGGCTGGGCTGTCCCGACTGGCCGGGCTGCTACGGCGCGGTCAGCCCGCTGGGTGCGCGCGACGCGATCGCCGCGGCCGAGAGCGCGATGCCGACCGGGCCGGTGACCTGGTCCAAGGCCTGGATCGAGATGATCCACCGCTACCTGGCGATGACCGTCGGCGCGCTGATCCTGGTCACGGCGGCGTTCAGCTGGGCCGAGCGCAAGCGCCTGCCGCATTCCCCCTGGTGGCCGACGCTGACGCTGGCGTGGGTGATCGTGCAGGGGCTGTTCGGCAAGTACACCGTCACCCTCAAGCTCTATCCGGCGATCGTCACGCTGCACCTGCTGGGCGGCATCGCGCTGCTGGCGTTGCTGGCGGTGCAGCACGAGGCCTTCCGGCACCGTCCGCTGGCGCTGGGTCGGGGCCTGCGCCGCGGCACGGCGGTGGTCCTGGGGCTGCTGGTGCTGCAGATCGCGCTCGGCGGGTGGGTCAGCACCAACTACGCCGTGCTCGCCTGCAGCGGCTTCCCGGACTGCAACGGGCGCTGGTGGCCGGCGATGGACTTCGGCAACGGCTTCACGCTGCTGCGCGACCTCGGCCACACCGGCGACGGCGCGCTGCTGCCCTTCGAGGCACTGGTCGCCATCCATTTCGTGCACCGGGCGTTCGCCGTCGTGGTGGTGGGCGCGCTCGCCTGGCTGGCCTGGCGGCTGTGGCGGACCGGCGGCACGGCGCGGCGCTTCGGTGGCGGCATCGCCGCGCTGACGGCGCTGCAGTTCGTCAGCGGCCTGTCCAACGTCGTGCTCGACTGGCCGCTCGCGGCCGCGCTCGCCCACACGGCGGGCGCGGCGGCGATGACGGGGCTGCTGACGGTGCTGCTGGCGCGTGCCCGGCTGGCCGATCCGGCACGCTCCGCGGCGGGCGCGGCCGCGCGGCCTGCCTAGAATCCCCATCGCCGATGTCGCAGAGCCTCGCCGCCCCCGTCGCCCGCAGCACGCGCTGGGCCCAGTACGCCGCGCTCACGAAGCCGCGCGTGGTGCAGCTCATCGTCTTCTGCGCCCTCATCGGCATGCTGCTGGCCAGGCCGGGCATGCCCGACTGGACCACCGTGATCATCGCCAGCGTCGGCATCTGGCTGGTGGCGAGCGCGGCGGCGGCCTTCAACTGCCTGATCGAGCAGCAGATCGACGCCCGCATGGCGCGTACCGCCTGGCGCCCGACGGCCAAGGGCGAGCTCACGCGCACCCAGGCGCTCGTCTTTTCGGCCGTGCTGTGCAGCGCCGGCAGCGTGCTGCTGGTGCTGTGGGTCAACCCGCTGACCGCCTGGCTGACGCTGGCGACCTTCGTCGGCTACGCGATCGTCTACACCGTCGTGCTCAAGCCGCTGACGCCGCAGAACATCGTCATCGGCGGCGCGTCGGGCGCGATGCCGCCGGTGCTGGGCTGGGCCGCGGTGCGCGGCGACGCCGGCGCCGAGGCCTGGATCCTGTTCCTGATCATCTTCCTGTGGACGCCGCCGCACTTCTGGGCGCTGGCGCTGTACCGGGCCGAGGACTACCGCAAGTCCGGTCTGCCGATGCTGCCGGTCACGCACGGCCGCGCGTTCACGCAGCTGCAGGTGCTGCTTTACACGCTGGTGCTGTTCGCCGCCACGCTGCTGCCGTTCATCCAGGGCATGAGCAGCTGGCTCTACCTGGCCGCCGCGGTCGTCCTGGGCGGCTGGTTCATCGCGCTGGCCTTCGCGCTGTGGCGCGACTACAGCGACGCGCTGGCGCGCCGCACCTTCCGTTTCTCGATCTGGTACCTCACATGGCTGTTCGCTGCACTGCTGGCCGACCACTACCTGATGTCTTGGCTGGCCTGAGCCGCCGCACCTGGCTGGCCGCGGCGGCCGTCGGTGCACTGACGCTGACGGGCTGCGACCGCATGGGCGGCGCGTCGGCGTTCAAGGGCATCGACATCACCGGCGCCGACTACGCGAAAGAGCTCTCCCTGCCCGACGCCGACGGCCGGATGCGCACGCTGGCAGACTTCCGCGGCAAGGTCACAGTCGTGTTCTTCGGCTTCACGCAGTGCCCCGACGTCTGCCCGAGCACGCTGGCGGAACTGGCCGAGGTCAAGCGCGCGCTCGGCCCGGCCGGCGCCGACGTGCAGGGCGTCTTCGTCACCGTCGACCCGGAGCGCGACACGCCGGAGTTGCTGAAGGCCTATGTCAGCACGTTCGATGCCGGTTTCGTCGCACTGCGCGGCGACGCCGAACAGACGCGCGAGGCGGCCAAGGCGTTCAAGATCTACTACGCCAAGGTCCCGGGTCAGACGGACGACACCTACACGATGGACCACACGGCCGGTTCCTACGTGCTCGACCGCGGAGGCCGTGTGCGCCTGTTCACGCGCTACGGCACCGGACCGGACGCGCTGGCGCACGACCTGAAGATCCTGCTGGCCGAGCCGGCCTGAACGGACGACGGCCCCGCGCCAAGGCGTCGGGGCCGTCGAGACGAACGCGCGGGGCGAACCCCACGCAGCGATGGGTTCAGGCGGTCGGCTGCAAGGCCTTGCGCATCTTCTTCCTCGCCGCGACCTCGATCTGGCGGATGCGCTCGGCGCTGACGCCGTATTCGGCCGCCAGCTCGTGCAGCGTCATGCCGCCGGAGCTGTCGTCGTTGACCTTGAGCCAGCGCTCCTCGACGATGCGCCGGCTGCGCGGGTCGAGCACCGTCAGCGCCTGCAAGATGCCGTCGCTGGCCAGCCAGTCGCGATGCCGCGCCTCGAGCGCTCGCGTCGGCTCGTCGCGGTCGTCGGCGAGGTAGTTGATCGGGCCGAAACCTTCCTCGCCATCATCGCTCGGCGGCTCCAGCGAGACGTCGCCGCCGGTCAGCCGGGTCTCCATCTCGACGACCTCGGCCGGCTTGACGTTGA
>CAZQPN010000242.1:0-5073 GCA_964595215.1 uncultured Rubrivivax sp.
CACGTTGTGCACCATGTTGCCGTAGGCGATGCTGCGCGAGCCGCAGGAGTTGTTGCCCGCCATGCCGCCCAGCGTCGCCTGCGCGCTGGTCGACACGTCGACCGGATACCACAGCCCGGTGGGTTTCAGCGCCGCGTTCAGGTGGTCCAGCACGAGGCCGGGGTCGACCTCGGCGCGGCGCGCCTCGGCGTCGACGCGGTGCACGCGCCGCAGGTGCTTGGTGAAGTCGATCACCAGCGCCGCGCCGGTGGTCTGGCCGCACTGCGAGCTGCCACCGCCGCGCGGCAGCAGCGGCACGCCCATCTCGCGTGCGATCGCCAGGGCGGTGGCGACGTCGTCCTCGGTGCGCGGCACGAAGACGCCGACCGGCATGATCTGGTAGATCGACGCGTCGGTGGCGTAGCGGCCGCGCGAGGCGTCGTCGAACAGCGCCTCGCCCTCGGTGTGCTTGCGCAGCCGGCGTGCGCGCTACCCCCCCTCGGCCCCGGCCGGACTGCGGCGGGGGTCGCCCGCGGGCGGGGGGGGGGCGGCGCCGGGGGCGCGCGAGCTCCGCCGGGTCGGCCGCGGCGGCACTGCGGCGGAGCTCGCCGGCGGGCGTCGTGGCGGCGGCGCCGGGGGCGAGGGCGGACGGGGGCAGGGGGGCGTTCACCGGACGATCCTCCGCGCTGCGCGCTCCGGGGTGAGCGCTTGGGAGCGGCCCGGCGCGCTTACTGGAGTGCCTTCGGGCTGCGCCCTCCGCGTTTCGCCCTTGGGACGGCCCGGCGGGCTCATGCAGCGGCTCCGGTGACGGCGAGATCCTGGCCGCTGGCCATCAGCTCGAGCACGGCGTCGCGCTTGTGCTGCAGGTGCTGCGCCATCAGCACGCGCAGCGCCGGGGCGTCGCGGCGCGCCAGCAGATCGACCATGGCCTCGTGCTCCTGCACCGCGCGCTGCCACTTGCGCTCGTCGAAGTTGGAGCGGAAGCGCAGCGCCTGCAGCCGGGCGTTGACGTTGGCGTAGACCTGGGTCAGCACCGGGTTGCGCGCCGCAGCGTTGATGCGCTCGTGGATGCGCGCGTTCAGCGCGTAGTAGGCCGACAGGTCGCGCCGCGTGAAGGCGGCCAGCATCTCGTAGTGCAGCGCGCGGACCTCGGCCAGCTCGGCCGGCGTGATGCGCTCGGCGGCCAGCTCGCCGGCCTGACCCTCGAGGCCGGCGATGACCTCGAAGGTGTCGGCGACGTCCTGCGCCGTCAGCTGGACGGCGACCGCACCGCGGTTGGGAAGCAGCTCGACCAGGCCCTCGGCCGCGAGCATCTTGATCGCCTCGCGCAGCGGGGTGCGCGACACGTGCAGGCGCTCGCTCAGCGCGCGCTCGTTGAGCTTGGCGCCGGGCGCGATGCGGCCCTCGACGATGAGCTGGCGCAGCCGCACCGCGACCTCCTGGTGGAGCGCCTGGCGCGGCACCGACAGCAGTGCGATGTTCGGGTTTTCACCCATTTTGTATGCAGTTTACGGCGGTGGCTTGATGGTATCACCCAAGGTGCTGCCGATTGACAAACGCATTCTGTATGCAAAACTTGAGGATCAAGGAGTTTCCATGCTGACCCTCGACCAGCACCCCAGCGGTCGCCACTTCCTGCAGATCCCCGGGCCCAGCCCGGTACCCGACCGCATCCTGCGGGCGATGAGCCTGCCGACCATCGACCACCGCGGCCCGGAGTTCGGCGCCCTCGGGCTGAAGGTGCTGGCCGGGCTTCAGCAGGTCTTCCAGACGAAGCATCCGGTGGTGATCTACCCGGCCTCGGGCACCGGCGCCTGGGAGGCCGCCCTCGTCAACGTGTGCAGCCCCGGCGACGCCGTGCTGATGGTCGAGACCGGCCACTTCGCCACCCTGTGGAAGCAGATGGCCGAGCGCCTCGGGCTGGCGCCGGAATTCCTCGCTGTGCCCGGCACCTGCGCCGAGACCGGGCTGCCCAACGCCTGGCGCCACGGCGTGCCGGCCGATCGCATCGCCGACCGGCTGCGCGCCGACAAGGCGCACGCCATCAAGGCCGTGTGCGTCGTGCACAACGAGACCTCGACCGGCGTGACGAGCGACATCGCCGCGGTGCGGCGCGCGATCGACGACGCCCGCCACCCGGCGCTGCTGATGGTCGACAGCATCTCGGGGCTGGCCAGCGCCGAGGTCCGGCACGACGAATGGGGCGTGGACGTCACCGTCAGCGGCTCGCAGAAGGGGCTGATGCTGCCGCCGGGCATGAGCTTCAACGCCTTGTCGACCAAGGCGCTGGAGGCGGCCAAGACGGCCCGGCTGCCGAAGAGCTTCTGGGCCTGGGACGAGATCGTCGCGATGAACCGCAGCGGCTACTGGCCCTACACGCCCAACACCAACCTGCTGTACGGGCTGCACGAGGCGCTGGACATGCTGCTGTCGCAGGGCCTGGACGCGGTCTTCGCGCGCCACCGCCGCTGGGCCGAGGGCGTGCGCTGCGCGGTGCGCGCCTGGGGCCTGCCGATCCAGTGCGCCGACCCGGCGGTCTACTCGCCGGTGCTGACCGGCGTCGTGACGCCCGTGGGCGTCGACGCCGACGCGCTGCGCCGGCTGATCCACGAGCGCTTCGACCTCTCGCTGGGCACCGGCCTGGGCAAGGTCAAGGGGCGCATGTTCCGCATCGGCCACCTGGGCGACTGCAACGACCTGACGCTGATGGCCACGCTGGCCGGCGTCGAGATGGGCCTGAAGCTCGGCGGCGTGAAGCTTGCCGGCAGCGGCGTGGCTGCCGCGATGGACCACTTCGCCGCCCATCCTGCGACGCAGGCGCGGCCGGCGTCGCTCGCCGCCGCGGCCTGAGCGACGCGCCGTTCGACGACCCGTTCCCACCCCGAAGACGAAGGAGACAAGACAATGACCACCCGCCGCACCCTGGCCCGCACCCTCGTCGGCGCCGCTGTGTTCGCCACCTTGGCCGCCGCCGTCGCCCTGCCCGCGGCTGCGCAGATGGAGCTCAAGCTCGGCCACGTCGGCGGCCCGGGCTCGCTGTTCGAGCTGTCGGCCAACGAGTTCGCGCGCCGCGCCAACGCCAAGCTGGGCAACAAGGCCAAGGTCGTCGTCTTCGGCTCCAGCCAGCTCGGCGGCGACTCGGAGCTGATGCAGAAGCTGCGCCTGGGGACGGTCGAGTTCGCGATCCCCTCGACGGTGATGTCGTCCGCGGTCGACGCCTTCGGCATGTTCGAGATGCCCTACCTCGTCAAGAACCGCGAGCACATGAAGAAGATCGAGGCCGAGGTCGTCTGGCCGACGCTGGCGCCGATGGCAGAGGCCAAGGGCATCAAGCTGCTGGCGGTGTGGGAGAACGGCTTCCGCCACATCACGACGAATACCAAGCCGATCGTCAAGCCGGCCGACCTGGCCGGCATGAAGCTGCGCGTGCCGCAGGGCAAGTGGCGCGTCAAGATGTTCCAGGCCTACGGTGCCAACCCGAGCCCGATGGCGCTGTCGGAGGTCTTCGTCGCGCTGCAGACCGGCGTCATGGACGGGCAGGAGAACCCGCTGACGCAGATCTATTCGTCCAAGTTCCAGGAGGTGCAGAAGCACCTGTCGATGACCGGCCACGTCTACACGCCGGCCTATCTGGCGACCGGCCGGAACAAGTTCGCCTCGCTGCCGCCCGACGTGCAGGCCGCGCTCTCGGAGGCCGCGAAGGAGACCCAGGCTTACGTCTACGAGCAAGCCGCCAAGCTCGACAACGACCTGCTCGACAAGATCAAGGCCGCCGGCGTGCAGGTCAACGAGGCCGACAAGGACGCCTTCATCGCCGCCAGCAAGGGCGTCTACGAGGAGTTCGCCAAGGAAGTGCCGGACGGCGGCAGGCTGGTCGAGAAGGCCATCGAGCTCGGCAAGGGCATGTGATCCCCGCCGTGCCCGGCGCGCCGTCGCCGGGCACGGCCTGTCCGTGCGACGCCCGCGACCCCTCCAACGGATCCGACCGCCGTGTTCCATCGCTTTCGCCTGGCCTTCGACCGTTCTCTGACGGCCTTCGTGATCCTCCTGCTGGCCTCGCTGGCCATCGTCGTGCTGCTCGGCGTGGCCTGCCGCAAGCTCGGCATCGCGCTCGTCTGGTACGACGAGGGCGCCAGCATCATGCTGGCCTGGCTGACCTACTACGGCGCCGCGCTGGCCGCGCTCAAGCGCGCGCACATCGGCTTCCCGGGCCTGATCAACGCGATGCCGCCGCGCTGGCGCGTGCCGGCGGTGCTGGTCGGCGAGGCCTGCGTCGTCACCTTCTTCGGCGTGCTGACCTGGTTCGGCGTCGAGGTGCTGCGGGTGCTTGAGGGCGACACGATGGTCAGCCTGACC
The DNA here is from genome assembly GCA_964595215.1 of uncultured Rubrivivax sp. Lineage (GTDB taxonomy): Bacteria > Pseudomonadota > Gammaproteobacteria > Burkholderiales > Burkholderiaceae_C > Rubrivivax. Next base: position 4,336 of record CAZQPN010000242.1, read on the forward strand.
TGGGTGCCGACCCAGCTCACGCAGTCGGTGATCCCGATCGGCGGCGCGCTGTTCATCGTCGCCCAGCTGCTCAGCCTGCCCGAGGTGCTGCAACAGGCTCGTGGCGCCGGCATCGAGGACCACGAGCAGAAGCCGGTGGCGGAGGTGATGGGCGAGGTCGAGCGCGCTGAAAGCGCTCAGGGCGCTGCGCCGGCGAAGGTGGCGCCATGACCGTCGCGCTGATGTTCCTGGCCCTGGTCGGGATGATCCTGCTGAACGTGCCGATCGCGATTTCGCTCGGCCTGGTCGCGATGGGGGCGATGGTGCAGGCCGGCGGCATCGACGCGCTGCTGAACTCGGCCATCGTGATGTTCAACGGCGCCACCAGCTTCCCGCTGCTGGCGATCCCGCTGTTCATCCTGGCCGGCGCGATCATGAACTCGTCCGGCCTGTCGCGGCGGCTGATCGCCTTCGCGTCGGCGGTCTTCGGCTTCATCAAGGGCGGGCTGGCGATGATCAACATCGGCACCTCGCTGTTCTTCGCCGAGATCTCGGGCTCGGCGGTGGCCGACGTCGCCGCGCTCGGCTCGATCCTGATCCCGGCGATGAAGAAGAAGGGCTACCCGAAGGAGTTCGCCGCCGCGATCACCTCCAGCTCGGCGACGTTGGCGGTGATCATCCCGCCGTCGATCCCGATGATCCTTTACGCCGTGATGGCCGAGGCCTCGGTGGTCCAGATCTTCGTCGCCGGCATCGTGC
>CAZQPN010000243.1:0-5064 GCA_964595215.1 uncultured Rubrivivax sp.
TCGGTGGTGTGGACCTTCAACATGTTCAACATCATCTTCCTCGTCAGCGGCGGCGAGCCCGGCGGCGCCAACGAGATCCTGATCACGAAGGCCTACAAGATCGCCTTCGAGCAGTACCAGTACGCCTACGCGGCGGCGTACTCGACGGTGATCTTCATCATCCTGCTCGTCTACGGGTACTTCCAGACCCGGGTCACGCGGGCCACCGAGAGCTATTGAGGCAGGCACCACGATGGCACTCGGCCGATCCCGCAACCCGCTGTGGCTGCACGCCGCGCTGATCAGCTTCACGCTGTTGACGATCTACCCCGTGCTGTGGGTGCTGGCGCTGGCCTTCTCGGGCCAGCAGAGCGTCGGCCTGGTCGACCTGCCGCCGGACCCGGGCTTCCTCGAGCGCGCGCGCGGCGTGCTGCCATGGCCGGCGCAGTTCTCGGTGAAGAACTTCGTCGACGTGATGACCGAGCAGCCCTTCGGGCGCTGGCTGCTCAACAGCGTCATCGTCTCGCTGATGACGACGCTGCTAGGCGTCTTCCTGGCCTGCACCGCCGCCTACGCCTTCAGCCGGTTCCGCTTCCCCGGCCGCGACGGCGGCATGCTGGCCTTCCTCGTGTCGCAGATGTTCCCGGGCACGCTGATGCTGATCCCGCTGTTCATCATCATCGTCAAGTGGCTGGGTCTGGGCAACACCTTCTGGGGCCTGGTGATCGTCTATGCAACGACGGCGATCCCGTTCTGCGTCTGGATGCTCAAGGGCTACTTCGACACCATCCCGATCGACATCGAGGAGTCGGCGCGCATCGACGGCGCCAGCCCGCAGGTCATCTTCTTTCGCATCATCCTGCCGCTTGCCAAGCCGGCGATCGCGATCACCGCGCTGTTCAGCTTCATGACGGCGTGGAACGAATTCATCCTCGCCTCGGTGTTCATGGAGAGCGAGTCGAACTACACGGCACCGGTCGGGCTGCGCTTCTTCCTCGGGGGCTTCAGCTCCCAGTGGGGCTTCTTCGCCGCCGGCTCGGTCATCGTGTCGCTGCCGGTCGTGATCCTGTTCATGTACCTGCAGAAGTACCTCGTCTCCGGCCTGACCGCCGGCAGCGTCAAGTAGTCCGTCCCCACCACCACCGAGGAGACCTCCCCCATGACAGCACGATTCATCCAGCGCGCGGTCGGCGTCGCCGCCGCGCTCGCCCTGGGCGCCGGCGCCGCGCTCGCCGTCGAGTTCAGCGACCCGCGCGGCGACGACAAGGGCCCTGGCAACTACATCTACCCGACCGATCCGGTCTACAAGGCCGGCTCCTTCGACCTCGTCAAGTTCAAGGCCGAGAAGCGCGGCGGCGACGTCGAGTTCTCGGTCGACGTCGGCTCCAACCTCGAGGACCCCTGGGGGATGGGCGGCGGCTTCGCGGTGCAGATGGTCTTCGTCTTCATCAAGACCGGCGCCGGCGGCCACACCGACACCCCGCCCGGGCTGAACCTGAAGTTTGCCCCGGGCCAGGAGTGGAACAAGGTCGTCGTGCTGTCGCCGCAGAAGAAGGCGCGCGTCACCGGCGAGGCCGATGCCAAGGCCGGCGCGCTGGCCAAGGACGTCGTCGTGCCCAACATCACGCGCGGTCGCGGCCGCACGATCACCGGCTCGGTGCCGCTGGCCGACCTCGGCGGCGACGGCAACGTCGACGGCTGGAGCTACCAGGTCGTCATGCAGTCCAACGAGGGCTTCCCCGCCGCCGGCGACTTCCTGACCCGCAAGGTCAACGAATACGAGGGCCAGCACCGCTTCGGCGGCGGCAACGACGGCGACTGCGACCCGCACGCGATGGACGTGCTCGACGGCCCCGACGCCAAGCAGGCCGAGATGCTGGCCCACGAGTGCGCCGCCGATGGCACGGCCAAGAAGATGGCCACGCTGAAGATGGTCAAGAAGTGATCGACACCGACCGCGACCCCTCCCCCACGGACCACGAACGGAGACAACACCCATGAAGACCCATTCCTTCAAGCCGGTCGCCGCCGCTGCGTTGCTGGCGCTGGCTGGCCCGGCGCTGGCCGTCGACCTCGACTTCAGCGGCTCGAACATCTACATGAAGTTCCTGGATGGCAACCAGCGCCAGGTCAATAACGACCCCGGTGGCTCGGGCGACACCTCGGGCGGCACCGACAACGGCCAGTGGACCGAGTTCGAGTTCCGCATCAAGGCGACGATCTCCAAGCAGGTCGAGGCCGGTCTGCGCCTGCAAAGCCGCAGTCCGGGGGCCTACTGGACCGACTTCGGCGGTTTTGGCGGCCCGGAGACCAACCCGACGGCCGGCAACTTCATGAAGTTCCGAGGCGGCTACGTGCTGCTGACGCCGGGCTACGGCTGGCTCGACCAGGCGCTGATCGGCGCCAGCGACTGGGGCCAGTTCGACCCCTTCACCGTCGGCCGGCTGCGCTACATCGACCGCGACAACTTCAAGGGCTTCTACTTCAAGGGCTCGCTGCCGGCGCCGGGAGCCTCGTGGGAGTTCGCCCGCCTGTCGCTGCCGAACTACCTGCAGAGCAACTACGGCCAGGGCCCGAGCTGCTGCTCGAGCGACGACACGCAGTTCAACGAGGCGGTCTACATCGGCCAGTTGCGCGGCAACGTCGGTCCGGCGCGCCTCACGGCGAGCTACCAGTGGTTCGACGACCGCGTGCTCGACGAGACCGACGGCAACGACTTCAACGGTCGCGGCATCCGCACCTTCGCCAAGAGCAAGATCTTCATGCTCAAGGGCGAGGGCACGGTGGCCGACATGGTCGACCTGAAGGGTGCCTACTACCACTCGGAGTACAAGGCCCCGCTGTTCGACCAGCCCTGGATCAACAGCCCGAAGTCCAGCATCAACGACGACGCCTTCAAGATCGACGTCGGCCTGAACATGCTGCCGGTCGACGGCCTGACGGTCAACTACCAGTACTTCAACATCGGCGCCGGCTACTACAGCAACACTGCGGCGCGCTTCGAGTCCGACGTGCTGCTGACCGAGGGCTCGGAGGCGGCCTGGTTCCGCTGGGGCAACCCCCTGTGGATCGGCGGGTCGGCGAAGGACTTGAACCAGGGCCCGACCTCGCCGCTGTGCCATGTCAGCGGCGGCGGCGTCTGCCGCTCCGACTCGGGCCTGGCCGCGGGTGCCAACGGTCTGACGAACAACGAGAACATGGACTTCGACGAGGCGCCGAGCGAGTCGGTGCAGGGCTGGAAGGGCCACACGATCGTCGTCGGCTACGAGATCGCGCGCACGCCGGTCTCGCTCGAATACTCGCGCGTGGGCTACAACTACAACTGGCAGAACTACTCGCCCACCGGTCCGCTGTCGAACTACTACAACCTGAACAACGATCGCAAGACCAACATTCTTGTCCTCAAGGCCAGCCACATCCTGCCGTTCGCCGGCGGTATCGAGCTGGGAGCCAAGTACAAGATGGTCGACGACAGCAACGACGGCCAGCGCGGCAACCCGACCGACGACCGTGACACCGAGGACAAGGGCTGGATGCTGAGCGCCGGCAACCAGCTCTTCGGCGACCTGTACGGCAGCATTTCCTACGGCCAGTACAAGCGCGACATCACGACCGCCGGCGGGCTGTTCAAGAATGACAAGAGCATCGCCTCGGTGCGTCTGGCCTACAACTTGGCGGGCTTCGAGGCCGGGCTGCTGTCGCAGTGGATCCGCGGCGACGGCGACCCGCTGGAGACCGGAACCCAGGTCGACATCAAGCAGTACCGCATGAAGGCCTTCCTGAAGGCCATCTTCTGAGCGTCCTCCACGGGCCGGGCCGCGTGCGGCCTGGCCCATCCTCGCCGCCAGCGTTCTCAGGGCCCCTCCCCATGCGGGGCGGGGCCCTTTGCCGTAGCCTTTCCCTCCCGACACGCGACCGCACCCACGCGCCCGAGCCATGCCCCTTGCCCTCAAGACCTTTGCCATCGCAGTCGCCGCCGCGCTCGCCTTCGCGACGCTGCCGGACGCGCATGCCCAGTCCGGTGCGCTGCTGAGCGTCGACGACCCATCGGGCGACGACGTCGGCGCCGGCGACCTGATCTATCCGCGCGAGAACGCCTACGAGCCGGGCGACCTCGACCTGCGTTCGCTGCGCATCCTGCCCGACCCGGCCGGGCTGCGTATCGAGGCGAGCTTCCGCAACCCGATCCGCCACCCGTCGGAGGTCAGGGGCGTCGGCCTGGGCAGCGAGGACCTGTCGGTCTTCGCCCGCCGCGGCTTCTACGCCTTCAATCTCGACATCTACTTCGACACCGACCGCGTCACCGGCTCCGGCAACACGATCGCGCTACCGGGACGCGGTGCGCGCTTCGATCCGGCCCACGCCTGGGAGAAGGTCGTCGTGCTGACCCCGCGGCCCGAATTGATGCGCCGGCAGCTGGCTGACACGCTGACCGAGACGACGCCCGCCGCCGGGGCCGACGCCGCGATCGACTCTTCGGTCTTTTTCGCCACCGACGTGCGCGTGCGCGGGCGCACGGTGTCCTTCACCGTGCCGCGCAGCTTCATCGACCCGGCGCTCGTGCCGCAGGCGTCGGTGACGGCGCTCGTGACCGCGGCCAAGCTGAGCATCGAGGCCGACCTGTCGTTGTTCTCGCGCTCCTCTGGGCGGGCGATCGACCGCCTGGCGCTCGGCGCCGCGCAGCCGGAAGCCGGACGCCCGGAGCTTGCGATGGGCTACGGTGGCGACCGCGCGCCGGCGACCGCGGTCGTGGACATGCTCACCCCGGCCGCCGCGCAACAGCGCACCGAGCTGGCCCGCGGCACCCTCAGCGGCCTGAACCGCGACAACCGCTACGGCGCGGCGACGGCGGCTGCGGCGACCGTCGCCGCAGCGCCCGTCGCGCCAGCGCCGGCGGCAGCCAGTGGCGGCAGCTGGTTCTCGCGCGCGCTTGGCGCCGTCACGGGGCTGTTCGGGGGCGGTGCGGCAGCACCGGCGGTGGCGCCCGCAGCACCGGTCGGGCCCGCGCCGACGCTGCAGTCGCTCATCGAGCCGGCCCCGGCGGCAGACACCTCCGCGGGGGCCCCCGGCTCCGCGGCCGCCGCG
>CAZQPN010000244.1:0-5064 GCA_964595215.1 uncultured Rubrivivax sp.
CCACCCCCTCGTACCAGCGCAGCTTGCGCCGCAGCGTGGCGTAGTAGCTCCAGCCTCGCGGGTGCAGGAAACGCACCTGGTGCGGGCTGCGGCGCACGTGGACCTGGTCGCCGTGCAGCAGCGTGGCGAGGTTGTGCATGTCGAAGTTGGCCGACAGGTCCTTGCCGGCGACGACGCCGATGCGCACCTCGCCGGTGTCGGGCAGCACGATGGGCCGGTTCGACAGCGTGTGCGACGCGATCGGCACCACCACCCAGCCGCCGATCGCCGGGTGCAGGATGGGCCCGCCGGCCGACAGGGCGTAGGCGGTTGAGCCGGTCGGCGTGGCGACGATGAGGCCGTCGGCGCGGATGTTGGCGACGAACTCGTCGCCGACGTCGATGCGCAGCTCGAGCATGCTCGACGACGCGCCGCGGTTGACGACGACGTCGTTCAGTGACAGGCCGCTGAAGATGCGCCGGCCATCGCGCCAGACCTCGCCCTCCAGCATGCGGCGGTGCTCCTCCTCGTAGTCGCCGGCGACCATCGGCCCGAGCGCCTCGCGCCAGTGGTTGGCCGGCACGTCGGTGATGAAGCCCAGCCGGCCCTGGTTGATGCCGACCAGCGGCAGGCCGTGGCGCGCCACCTCGCGCGCGATGCCCAGCATGGTGCCGTCGCCGCCGACGACGACGACGAGGTCGCAGTCGCCACCGAAGGCGTCGCTGTCCAGGACGTCGAAACCGGTCACGCCGGTGGCCTGCGCGGTCTCGCGCTCGAAGCTGACGTCCAGGCCCTGGTCGACGAGGAAATGCGCGATCTCCTCCAGCACCGCGCGGATGCCGCGCGCCTGGTACTTGCCCACGATCGCGGCATGGCGGAAGCGGCTAGGCATGCGACCGATTACACCATAGGGCCCCGTTTGGCAAGGCCCGTCAGGCCTTGGCCCGGCACTGTGTCCGTACAATGAAAATCATGTTGGACGACCGTGCGCGAACCCTGCTGAAGACGCTCGTCGAGCGCTACATCGCCGAGGGTCAGCCGGTCGGCTCGCGCACGCTGTCGCGCGCCTCCGGGCTGGACCTGTCGCCGGCCACCATCCGCAACGTGATGGCGGACCTGGAGGAGCTGGGCCTGATCGCGAGCCCGCACACCTCGGCCGGCCGCGTTCCGACGGCGCGCGGCTATCGGCTCTTCGTCGACACGATGCTGACGGCGCGCCCGGTCGACCTCAGCCAGCCCGATCCGCAGATGGCCGCGGCGCGCGAGCAGCTGCATCCCGACCAGCCGCAGCGCGTCATCACGCAGGCGGCATCGCTGCTGTCCAGCCTGAGCCATTTCGTCGGCGTCGTCACGGCGCCGCGCAAGGCCAGCGTGTTCCACCACATCGAGTTCCTGCGCCTGGGCGACAAGCGCGTGCTGGTGATCCTGGTCGCGCCCGACGGCGACGTCCAGAACCGCGTCATCTTCACCGCGCGCGACTACTCCCAGGCCGAGCTGGTGGAGGCGACCAACTTCCTCAACGCCCACTACGCCGGGCTGACGCTGGACGAGGTGCGCGCCCGGCTGCGCAGCGAGATCGACGCCCTGCGCGACGAGATCGCCACCCTGATGGAGGCCGCGGTGCAGGCCGGCACCGAGGCGATGGCCGAGAGCAGCGACAACGTCGTCGTGTCCGGCGAGCGCAACCTGCTGGGCGTGCAGGACTTCGGCCAGGACATGGGCAGCCTGCGCCGCATGTTCGACCTGTTCGAGCGCAAGACCGAGCTGATGCGGCTGCTCGAGGTGTCCAGCCGCGCCGAGGGCGTGCGCATCTTCATCGGCGGCGAGAGCCAGGTCGTGCCCTACGAGTCGCTGTCGGTGGTGACGGCGCCGTACGAGGTCGACGGCCAGGTGGTCGGCACGCTGGGCGTGATCGGCCCGACGCGAATGGCCTACGACCGCATGATCCAGATCGTCGACATCACGGCGCGGCTGGTGGGCAACGCCTTGTCGCAGCGGCCTGCGTCGTAGGCGCAGGCTCCTAGAATCCGGCGTTGCCGGCGTTCGCGCCGAGCGGGCCGTTAGCTCAGTTGGTCAGAGCAGAGGACTCATAATCCTTTGGTCGTTGGTTCAAGTCCAACACGGCCTACCAGATTTGAAGGTTTGCGGCGAAAGCGCCCACTAACATCATGAGGGTGGTTTCGGGCTGGTGCCAGTCTGGTGCCAGTTCTTGGGCCGTTGCACTGCGTCGACGGTTTGTGCAGGGTCGGATCGCGTGGCGCTGACGATCGACTCCGGGCCGCCTTCTCCGCACTGTCGTTCAGATCCACGGCCCCGCCCCTCACCGCCCCCCGGCGGGCCGTCGCAGTCCTCGCCGCTAGGCGGGATCTGAAACTGGCCACGCGCTGTGCCGCCAGCCTCGCGACCAGCGTGACAGTCCGCCCTGTCGCTTCAAGGGCTCGCTCCGCCGGGCCGCCCCGCCCATGACCTGCCCGTCCAACCGGATCCGCGCTCGTCCAGCGCGTCGAGGGGCGCGTTACACGGCGGGGTCCGACTGTCCGGCCCCGGGTCCTGCGTGGCGCGCAGCGATGGGTCGTTGCGGATCCAACGTGATGATTCTTCGCGCGAAGTCATCGCCTGGGAACGCACTCCGCGAGTGCATGATGAGGCGCTGGATCTGGACGTAGTCGATCGATGCTAGACGGGTTTGCCTCGACTGTCGGCGCACGAAAACAGCCGAAATTCAGCGGCGAAGTCGGCCGGAGTTGCGACTAGATTTCTTGCGTCACCAGGAGATGCCATGCAAGCCTCCCCATCCTCCGGCGCCGGCCTTTCGGCTGCGCCGGGCTTTCTCCGTCTGGTCGACGTCCTGCGCATCACGGGGCTCGCCCGGTCCACGGTCTACCGGATGATGGCCGAAGACGCCTTCCCGGCGCCGTGTCGCCTCGGGCGGCGAGCCGTCGGCTGGCGCAGCGACGACATCGCGCAGTGGAGCGCGGCGCGCCCGGTGTCGCGTCGCTGAACGAGGGTCGCGAAAGCCATGCGTCTCGCGGCCGATGCACCGGCTCACCGCGCCGTCGCGCCGATCGAGCGAGCGCAGCCTGGCTTGTTCGGGGACGAGCTGGCTGACCCCTTGCCGCAGGCCGTCGACGAGGTCGCGGAGGCCGGTACGGAGACATCGGGAAGGCGCCGTCGCTCCGTCCGGCTCCAACAAGAGCCGACAGCTGGAGTGCCGCTGCAGGTGCCGATCGACCAACTCGTCGAAGACCCGTTGCACCAGCGCACGTACCCGCAGGAGCGCCTGGAAGACCTCGCGCGGGATATCGCGGAGCGCGGTGTCCTGCAGCCGATCGTCGTGGCGCCACCCGACCCGAGCGGCCGCTACCGCATCCGCTTCGGCGTCCAGCGTTGGCGTGCCGCAGGGCTGGCTGGCCTGCAGACGGTGCCGGTCGTTGTGCGCGCGCAGGTCTGCGAGGGCTACGACCAAGTGGCCGAGAACCTGAAGCGACATGGCCTGGCGCCGCTGGAGCTGGCGCGCTTCATTCGCGGCCGGGTCGACGCAGGCGAGTCGAACGCGACCATTGCCAGGAAGCTGGCGGTCGACCAGACGACGGTGGCCCATCACCTGACCTTGCTCGAGCTGCCTCCGGCCCTCAGCGAGGCGCTGCAGTCCGGCCGTTGCACCTCGCCGAGGACCCTGCATGAACTGCAGAAGCTCCAGCTCGAACAGCCGGGCGCGGTGGCTGCGTTGTTGGCCGGCGATCGGCCGGTGACGCGTGGCGCGGTGGCAGCGCTCCGCACTGCGGCCGGCACGCCGGCCAGCCAGCGCGGCACGGCGCGGCCGGACCGAATCGCGGACCCGATCGGCCGATCGCTGGCGCTGTGCGAGAAGCTGGACCGCCTGCTGAGCCACCTTGCCGGTGCGGGCCCAGGCAGCCTGGCCGATGCGCGGCTGGACGCACTGCGGCAGCGGCTCGCGGCCCTGTTGCAGCGGCTGGCTGGCTGAAGAAGAGGATGCCGTGGCCATGCCCAGCCGCGATCGCGTGACTGTCGATCTTCGCGGCCTCGGCGAGCGCCTGCGAGCGCGGGCCGCTGCGCAACGCATGGCCACTGGCGCGTTCGTGCGACGTGCTGTCGTGCTGCAGCTGGACGATGCCAGCAGCGAGCCGGCGCCGGCTACGTCCATGCACGACGGCCCGGTCGTCAAGCTCACGCTGCGGCTGTCGGCCGCGCACGCGGTGGCGCTGGCCACGCGGGCGCGTCAGGCCGACATATCGCAAGGCGCCTACGTCGCGGGCCTGCTCGACGGCAGCCCGCCGGCGCCGGTGCCACCGGATCGCGCAAACGCGATCGCCGCGCTCGTCGCGTCGACCGACCAGCTGGCGGCCTTGAATGCCGACATCGCTGCGCTGACACGGCTGCTGAGGCAGGCCAACGCAGCGGCCGCTGCCCGCTACCGCGAGAGGCTGGACGACCTGTTCGTCGAAGTCCGCGAGCACCTGAAGAAGGCGGCTGACCTGTTCGGTGGAGTGCCGGCCGGGCAGCGCCGCGCCGCCAGGCCCGGCGTCGGTCGCGCGCAGCGGAGACGGTGAGGTGGCCCAGTCGATCGACGGTGTGCTGGTCGAGTGGGGCGAACGGCTGTTCTATCCGGGCAACCGCATCGTCAAGCCCGCATCGACGCCGCGGCTGGACACGCAGTTGCGCCGCCAGGCAGCCGTCATCCGCCGGCGCATCCAGTCCACGATCTCCCGGCGTTCGGTGCAGGTGATGGTCAAGGTCACCGGCGGCGGCAGGGGCATGGCGGCCATCGCGGCGCACTTCCGCTACATCAGCAAGTCCGGGCGGCTGGACATCGAAGACGACCGCGGCAACGTGCGCCGCGGCAAGGAGGCGCTGCACGACCTGGTCGAGCAATGGCGCTACGGCGGCACGCCCATCGACGAGGTCGGACATCGCCGCGAGGCCTTCAACATCATGCTGTCGATGCCCCGTGGCACCAACCCACAGGTGGTGCAGCTTGCTGCTCGCGAGTTCGCGCGCCAGGAACTGTCCGGGCACCGCTATGTGATGGTGCTGCACGACCACCAGGCCAACCCGCACGTGCAC
>CAZQPN010000245.1:0-3540 GCA_964595215.1 uncultured Rubrivivax sp.
TGCAGGTCAGCGAGAAGGGTGACCTGGCCAACTGGATGATCCCGGGCAAGATGGTTAAGGGCATGGGCGGTGCGATGGACCTGGTGGCTGGCGTCCGCAGCGTCGTCGTGCTGATGGAGCACGTCGCGAAGAAGAAGGACGGCACGACCGACCTGAAGATCCTGCCGCAGTGCACGCTGCCGCTGACGGGTGTCGGCGTGGTTGACCGCATCATCACCGACCTCGCGGTGCTCGACGTCACGCCGCACGGCCTGAAGGTCGTCGAAATGGCGCCGGGCGTGACGCGCGAGGAGCTTCAATCCAAGACCGGCGTGCCGCTGCAGTAGGCGGCGATCCGAGGGCCAGCCGTGGCCAGGGCCCCGGTTGGCAAAGGCGTTCCAAAACGGTGCAGGCGCATTCCGGCCTCCCCGGGTCAGCCCGGAGTACGGGCGGCGGACCCTGACCGCACAATGCGTCGCGGAGAGGAGGGTGTCCGCCCTCCGCCGAGGGACCCGCCGGGGCGCCGAGGAGACGAGACGACAATGGACCGGTCTGCCAATGAGAGGCAGCGGAAGGGCAGTCCCTCCGCGGAGGAGTGCCTGAGAGACGCCGCGCGGATGGGTTTTCCCCGGAGCGTGCTGGCGGGCACGCCGGCCCAGCAGGCGGCGGACCGCGCCGCGGATGGCCGCGGGCGCTTGTCCAGGCTGGTGCAGACCATCGAGTCGGAGGTGATTCCTCGACTGGTGCAGGCACACCGGCCCTCGGCCGCCGATGGTGCGGACCTCCGCGCGGGTCCGGATGCAGCGCCCGATCTGCGTACCTTCGCCCGGCTGTGCTTCGGACCGGACGAGGCACCGATGCTGAAGGTGGTGCGCGACTGGCGAGCGGCGGGCTGCCCGGTCGAGCGCGTGTTCAAGGACCTGATCGGCCCGGCCGCGCGCGAGCTCGGCGCGCTGTGGGAGGAGGACGCCTGCGACTTCACCGACGTGACCGTCGGCGTGGGGCGGCTGCAGCAGCTGCTTCGCGAGCTCAGCCCGGCGTATGGCAGCGAGGTCGAGCCGCCGGCCGACGGCCGGCGCATCCTTCTGCTGCCCGCCCCCGGCGAGCAGCACACGCTCGGGCTGTCCATGGTCAGCGAGTTCTTCCGCCACGCGGGTTGGGATGTTGTCGGTGGCATCGTCGCCAGCGGGCTCGATCCGGTCGAGACGGTACAGGGCGAGTGGTTCGACGTGCTCGGCCTGTCCGCAGGCCACCACGCGCGCGTGCAGTGGCTGTGCGACTGCATCGCCGGCGTGCGTCGCGCCTCGCGCAACCGGGCCATCGGCGTGATCGTCGGTGGCCCGCTGTTCGCCAGTGCCGAGATCTCGGGCCTGAGCGTCGGCGCCGATGCCGTGATCACCGACGGCCTGGCCGCGCCGCCCGCAGCAGAGGCCCTGCTGTCCACGCGCGGCGAGCGACTCTGATCCGGTCGTCGATCCGCCCGGTGCCGGCCGGGTGCTCGTGGGCTGCCGGTCCCGCCGGACGCCCGCCACGTCAGGCGACAATGCGCCCTCGTCCCGACCGCACACGTTGACGCCATGAGGGCCTTCAGTCGCGCGCAGCAGTGTTTCTCCGGCATCGATGCCACGGTGCTGGCGCGCCTGACCGCGCTCGCCGCCGATCTGGTGCTCGTGACCGACGACGCCCACCGGGTGCTGGACCTGAGCCTGAGCAGCGATGCCTGGGACGAGGCCGGCATCGAGCGCTGGATCGGATTGCCGCTGGCCGAGGTTGTCGCGCCCGACAGCCGTGCCAAGCTCGACGAGATGGTGCAGGACGCGCGAGACGCGTCCGCCCTCCCGCGCTGGCGGCAGGTGAACCTGCGCACGCCCGGCGGTGAGGCCCACCTGGCCGATTGCGTCGTGCAGATGCTGTCCCCCGGGCAGGCGCTGGTGCTGGTGGCGCGCAGCCTGAGACGCGACGAGGAGATGCAGCAGCGTTTGGTGCAGGCCCACCAGGCGATGGAGCGCGACTACTGGCAGTTCCGTCAGGCCGAGACCCGCTACAGGCAGCTCTTCCAGGCCACCGGGGAGGGCGTGCTGCTGCTGGCGGCCGACACCCTGTCGATCGAGCAGGCCAACCCGGAGGCTTGTCGGTTGCTCGGCGCCGACGAGCGTGCACTGACCGGCCAGGCGCTGCCGGCGCTGTTCGGTGCCGATGCCGAGCGCGTCCTGACGCTGCTGGCCGGGGTTCGCGCCACCGGGCGGCCGGCGGATCTGTCCGTCACGGCCGGCCCCCGGCGCGTGGAGGTCGAGCTGGCGGCGACGTCGTACCGGCAGGGCGGCGCCGTCCACATGCTGATTCGGCTGGTCCGACGCGGCGCGACCGTCGGCGGCGAGGTGGCTGCGCCCCCGTGGGCCGACCTGGCGCGCTGCACGCCCGACGGCCTGCTGCTGACCGACCCCGACGGCCGCGTGCTGGCGGCCAACCCGGGTTTCCTGGAGCTGTCCCAGCTCGGTGTCGAGTCGCAGGCCGTCGGCCGCTCGCTCGACCGCTGGCTGGGGCGCAGCGGGGTCGACCTGAACGTGCTGCTGTCCAACCTGCGCCAGCGCGGGCAGGTGCGGTTGTTCGCCACCCAGCTACGCGGCGAGCTCGGGGCGGTGTCCGAGGTCGAGATCGCCGGCGTCCAGGTGTCGGAGTCGCCCGCCATGCTCGGATTCACGGTGCGCGACGTCGGGCGTCGCCTGTCCGCCGCGCCGCGTGTCGGCCAGGAGTTGCCGAAGTCGGTCGACCAGCTGACGGAACTCGTCGGGCGGGTGCCGCTGAAGGACATCGTCGGCGAGACGAGCGAGCTCATCGAGCAGCTGTGCATCGAGGCGGCGCTTGAGCTGACGCGCGGCAACCGGGCGGCGGCGGCCGAAATGCTGGGGCTGTCGCGCCAGAGCCTGTACGTCAAGCTGCGGCGCTACGGGTTGAAGGATCTCGACGGCGAGAACGAGAAGTAGCGGCCGGCGCCTCTTGCTCGGTGCGGCCGCGTTTCTGGCGTGGCGGAGTCTCGCGGAGTGTCACATCTAGGTTGACGTCGATGATGTAAACAACAGTTGACACTCCGCCTGCCCGGGTTCCAGAATGGGGTATGGCACGGCCCCAGCTGTCGGCAGTCGTCGAACTGCTGAAACCGATCACCTGGTTTCCCCCGATGTGGGCCTTCGCCTGCGGCGTCGTCGCCTCCGGCGTGCCGCTCGGGCCGCACTGGCCGCTGATCGTCGTCGGCATCCTGCTCGCCGGGCCGCTGGTCTGCGCCACCAGCCAGGCGGTCAACGACTGGTTCGACCGCCACGTCGATGCGATCAACGAGCCGCAGCGTCCGATCCCCTCAGGCCGCATGCCGGGGCACTGGGGTCTGTACATCGCCTGCCTGTGGAGCCTGCTGTCGCTGGTCGTCGCCTGGTGGCTCGGCCCCTGGGGCTTTGCGGCCGCGGTGGTGGGGCTGCTGCTGGCCTGGGCCTACAGCGCACCGCCGCTGCGTCTGAAGCGCAACGGGTGGTGGGGCAATGCCGCCTGCGCGCTCTGCTACGAGGG
>CAZQPN010000245.1:3550-5063 GCA_964595215.1 uncultured Rubrivivax sp.
GCCTACAGCATGCCCCCCATCCGCCTGAAACAGAACGGCTGGTGGTCATCGGCCGTGTGCGGCGCCTGCTACGAAGGCCTGCCGTGGATCACGGGGGCGGCGGTGATGACCGCAGGCGCGCCATCCGCTGCCGTGCTCGCTGTCGCGGCCCTCTACAGCGCGGGCGCGCACGGCATCATGACGCTGAACGACTTCAAGGCCATCGACGGTGATCGGCGCATGGGCATCCGTTCGCTGCCGGTGCAACTGGGCGTGGTGGGTGCCGCGCGTGCCGCCTGCCTGACGATGCTGCTGCCACAGGGGGTGGTGGTCGGTCTGCTGCTCGCGTGGGAGGCGCCGGCCCATGCGGCCGGCGTCGCCACGCTGATCGTGCTCCAGGCCCTGCTGATGCGCCGCTTCCTCGCCGATCCACGCGGCCAGGCCACCTGGTACAGCGGCTTCGGGGTGCCGCTGTTCGTGCTCGGCATGGCGGTCAGTGCCTTTGCCCTGAGGGGGTTGTCATGAGCGGGGACAGCGGACACTTCGGCTGGGGCGCAGTCGTTCGACTGGGCTTCGTGCAGGCGGCGCTCGGGGCCATCGTCGTGCTGATGACGTCGACGCTGAACCGCGTGATGGTGGTCGAACTCGCGTTGCCGGCGCTGCTGCCCGGCCTGCTGGTCGGCCTGCACTATGCCGTCCAGATCACGCGGCCGCGCATGGGGCATGGCGGTGATGTCGGCGGGCGCCGCAGCCCGTGGATCCTGGGCGGCATGGCCGTGCTGGCCCTCGGCGCCGTGCTGGCCGCCGCGGCCACGGGCTGGATGACCACGCAGCCGGTCGGCGGCATCGCGCTGGCGGCGTTGGGCTTCCTGCTCATCGGCCTGGGCATCAGTGCCGCCGGGACTTCGCTGCTGGCCCTGCTCGCCCGACGCGTGGCGCCCGAGCGGCGCGCCGGCGCGGCCACCGTCGTCTGGCTGATGATGATCGTCGGTTTCGCCGTCACCGCCGGCATCGCCGGCCGCCTGCTCGACCCCTACTCGCCGGCGCGGCTGCTCGCGGTCACGCTGGGGGTCGCGCTGATCGCGCTGGCGGTCACGGCGGCGTCGCTGTGGCGGCTGGAAGACCGGGGCCCGGCGCCCGCCCGGCCCGCCGACGGCCTGACGCCGCAGGACTTCCGCGCCGCGCTGGCCGAGGTCTGGGCCGACACCGACGCCCGCCGCTTCGCGGTCTTCGTCTTCCTGTCCATGCTGGCCTACAGCGCGCAGGACCTGATCCTCGAGCCGTTCGCAGGCAGCGTGCTCGGCTACACCCCAGGGCAGTCCACGCAGCTGTCCGGCCTGCAGCACGGGGGCGTGCTGATCGGCATGCTGATGGCCGCGGCCGCCGGGCGCGCCTGGCGGGGCCGGCGCCTGGGCAGCCTGCGCGCCTGGACCGTCGGCGGCTGCCTCGCGTCCGCCGTGGCGATGGCCGGTCTGGTGCTGGCCGGCCTGGTCGGCGCGGCCTGGCCCTTCGCGGTGAACGTGGTCCTGCTCGG
>CAZQPN010000246.1:0-5053 GCA_964595215.1 uncultured Rubrivivax sp.
CGCCGTTGTCGATCTGCTCGTTCACGCCCAGCACGTGCCGGCACCAGTGGCAGCGCGCGGTCATCGCGGTCTCGGTGTTGATCACCACTTCGGCGCCGCAGCCGCCGCACTTGAAGCTGCGCAGGTTCTCGGCGTCGGCGGCGATATCGCGCGCGCCGGACGCGATATGCGTGCCGCGCAGGTCGGCGATGCCCTCGCCCAGGCCGAAGGCCTCCTCCACCCGGGTGGCCGCCCATTCGTGGCGGCAGTACAGGCAGATCAGCCGGTCGGAGCCCAGCCGATGACGCACCTCGGTCGAGCCGCAGCGGGGGCAGTGGTTCAGGCCGTCGTGCAGCTCCTTGGCCGAGGTGTCGATCGTGGCAGGATCGGGCGCGAGCAGTTCGTGGCGGATCGGCGGGGGCAACTGGCTCGGGTCGAGCGAGTCCAAAGGATGCTGCCCCGACGCGGGCGGCATGTCCTGCGGCGAGCCCGGCCCGGTGGGCCCGGGGGGCGGGGTCGGCGAATGGGGCGCCATGCGCTGCGCCGGCCCTTACAGACCCAGCGCCTTGGCCTTGACCGCGTCGTAGTCGGCCTGGGTGATGAGGCCGGCGTCGAGCATCTGCTTGGCCCGGGTCAGGCGGGCCATGGGGTCGTCGGCTGCCGGGGCCGCAGGAGCGGGTGCGGCCTGCGGCACAGGCACGACAGCCGGCGCCGGTGCCACCGGCTGCTGCAGGCCGGCCAGACCCCCCACGCCACCAGCGGCAATGCCCATGCCCAGGATGCCGCCGACGCCGGCGTTCTCGCCCGCCGACTGGAAACCCGACGCCACAGACGCCTGCAGGTTGGCATTGCCCCGCGCGCCGGTCAGCGCGTCGGCACGCTGCACCGTCTTGAGGATCTCGCGCGTGTGGGCGTCGTACTCGATCGAGACGATGGCGGTCTTGACGATGACCAGACCGCGATCGGTCTTCCAGCGGTAGGCACGCTCGACCGCGTCGGACAGGCTGGCGGCAAAGCCGATGGCGTCCTGCTGGATGCGGGTGATGCGGTTGCCCTTGGCCGGGTCGTTGGTGTAGAGGCTGAAGGCCGGCGCCAGCGAGCTGACGACCTCGTTGAACAGCTGGCTGGCCGCGGCGTTGTCCAGATCGGTGAAGTCGAACACGGGGCCGGGCTGCAGGTAGCTGGCGGGCACGAAGCTCTTGACGAAGCGGATCGGGTCGACGATCTGCAGCGTGTAGCTGCCGCGGGTGATGGCGCCGACCTGCGCGTTCAGGTAGCCATCGTCCCAGTAGATCTCGGACTGGGTACCGAACCGGTTGTCCGGCAGCTCCTTGAGCGAGACGAAAAACGCGGCCTGCTGCGCCCCGGGCTGGCCACCGAACTTGAAGCGCTCCCAGCTCTGCAGCACCAGAGACTCGAACAGCCCGCCGCCGCTGAAGATCGACCGCGACTGCAGATCGTCCGAGTTCCATTGGTAGGCGCCGGCCTCCCCCGCGAAGGCGGTGATGGCGCCGTCCTGCATCAGCAGCAGGCCATAGCCTTCGGGCACCACGATCCGCGAGCCGTTGGTGATGATGTTCGACGAACCCCGGGTGTTGGAGCCGCGCCCCGCGTTGGTGCCGCGCGGCACCGCCGCGAACAAGGCGGCCGTCGGCGGCAGGCTGTCGGGTACGGTGTAGAAGTCTTTCCACTGGTCGGCCAGCGAGCCACCGATGGCTCCAACCGCTGCCTGAACGAGACCCATGATGCGTTCCTTTTGCGAGTGCGTGGCCGGGTTTGGCGCCGCCCACGCGGGGCAGGCCGGCAAAAAGCATATCCGACCGCGGGCCCCGGTGGACCGCCGTCGTCCCCAAGCCGGCGGCCGAACCCGCCCCATCGGCGAGATGCGCCATACTGAATCGATGACTCCGCCTCCGTCCTTTTTTGCCGCTGCATGATGCGACTGCGCCTTCCCCTCGGCACGGTTCCCGCCGGCGCCCTCCTCGCCGGTCTCCGTCTCGAGCGCCAGACGCTCGACCATACCGAGGCGGACTATCGCGCCGTGATGGCGTCGCGCGAGCACCTGCGCGCCTGGAGCGGCGACCCCTGGCCCGAGGACGACTTCTCGCTCGAGGACAATCGCGCCGACCTCGCCGAGCACATCGAGGAGGCACAGGCGGGTTTCGCCTACGGCTACACCGTGTTTGCGCCCGCATCCGAGGGCGGCGAGGTGGAAGGGTCCGTCTACTTGTATCCGGCAGCGTACTTCGCGGGCCGTTATCGGCTGACGCCCTCTGAACGCGCCGCCTTGGACATCGTGCCGGTCGCGATTGACTACTGGCTGCGCCCGGCGCGCGAGACGGCGGCGGCGCATGCGGCGTTTGTGCGGGCGCTGGCGCACTGGGGACGCACCGCCTGGGGCTACGAGCGAGCGGCGTTCATGAGCCGCCCTGCAATGGGGGCGCGGCGCGCGCTGCTCGCCCAGCTCGGCGCAGTGTCGGCGATCCACGCGGAGTCCCTCCATACGCCTGGCTGGTGGCAGTGGTTCCAGATCCTCGAGTGCGGGCAAGAGACGGCCTGAAGGCGATCGGCTGACCGTCCATGGCGGTCACGGGCTTGCTTGATGGTGAAGGCCGGGTACGCCCCGATCGTCACCTTCCCGCGCCTGCCGGTCAGCTGGCATTTGGCATTTGAAGCGCCAGGTCTTCGAGCCCGACAGCCTGACCTCCAGCACCAGGCCACCGGCATTGGTCGAATGACGAGCCGGGACCGCCGGCGGTGATCATCGGACCTGCTTGGCCAGCACGGCTTCGAACAGGTCCCGCTTTGTCTGGCGGGAGATCGGGCTGAAGTCCTCGTCCAGCGACGCATCGACATCGAGTGCCTGCAGCGCATCGGACAGCTTCTGGTGTTGCACGGCGACTTCGGCAGGCGTGGCTACGTGCCACGGCGTTCCGCTGGCCACCATCTGGCGCAGTGCCGGATCGACCCGGAAGTAGTCCGCCCATTGTGCGGCGGACAGGTCGCTGGCCACCGCCATTCCGTCCAGGCGGCGCAACAGGTGCAGCGGCGTGAACAGCGCCGGCAGCACGAACGAGGGTGCGATGTCGTGTGCGCTGACCTCGTCGATGTTGGTGTGCAGCTTGGCGAGTTTCGTGTGGGCCGCGTCGTTCCAGTCGCCGAAGGCCTCGGCCGCGTAGGCGTCGGCGATCGCGTTGCGCGCCAGCGAGATCAGCTTCATGGCCGCGGCGGCGTACACGGCCGCGAGATAGGTCGCCTGCATGTAGGACGGCGTGTTCAGCCGGTCGCGGCGGGCCTTGAGCTCGTCGACCACCCCGACCAGGTGTTCGACGGCGTCCACGAGTGGCGGCGCTGTCTGACCGCCTGGGGCGTGGCCCACCCGCGGGATGCTGCACAACGTGAACAGCAGGGACGCCACGATGTCGGACGCCACTTCGCCGTTCACCCGGAGGTCCATGAAGCTGCGGACGGACAGCAGGACCGGCTCCCAGAACGTTTTGATCGCCACCGGGCCGGCGTCGCTGCGGCGCCAGGTGTCGCGGATCATCTCGGCACCGCGCCTGGACGCGTCGGCCGCCCAGGCGGCATCATCGTCCGCCGTTGCGGACTGCCGGATGCAGTGACGAACGCGGTAGACGCGCTCGGGCGGGCCCCCACCGTGATGGATCAGGTTGTTGCCGCTGACGACCAGGGGGCTCCACAGCGGAGAACCGTGCAGGTCGGCAGGCTGTCGCTCGACGTCCTTGACCGGGGTGCGCGGGGGTGGAGGCACCAGCGTCGTGAGGCCGCTCTTGTCGCCGACGAACACATACAGGGTCGGCTGCAACTTCGAGCGCGGCACCCAGCGGTTCCATCCGGACGCGTAGCCCTCGGTCCCGCCGCCGGCGAGCCGGGCGGTCGCCATGCCGAAGGCCGGGTCGCGCTGCAGGAAGGCCCGGCACGCCGCGTCCCACTGGCACTGCGAGACCCAGCGGCCCCAGCTCATCGGCCGAGCATCTGGTCGGCCGCGGCGGCGACCTTCTTCGCTTCGCGCTCGGCCTGGCTGCGCACCGCGCCAGCCTCGAGGTACTCCTCGACCACCGCGTCCAGTGCGGCAACACGGGCCGACTCGCTGGGCGGCTGGGTCCGGATCGCGTTGAGCGCCGCATCCAGGTCGTGCTGTGCCTCGGCCGTATCGGAGGCCTCAGGGCCGGAGCGCAACTTCTTCAGGAAGGCACGCGTCTTCTCGCCGTGGCGCTTGGCCATCTCCTCGAAGCCGGCGGACTTGAGGTAGATGTCGGCGTACTTCTTGAGCAGGTAGAGGGCCACCGCGGCCACGGCCGACTCGGCGATGAAGCGGCGCTCACCCTCCTCGCTGACCAGGAGGGTGGCCGTCGCCTTGTCCAGCTGCTGCGCGAGTGACTCGACGGGGTTCATGGGCGCTCCTCGTGATCTCGACCGTGGCCGGACCAGCCTCGAGAAACGCCGGTCCGCTCGTCGTGCCGCGGCAGCGGCACCTTGGGGCTATAGATCGTCCGCGGTGAGAACGCAAGCCCAAGGTTTGAGGTCAGGCGGGCGCCCGGTTATCGGATGGCCGAAGCCCTAATCGGATTTTGAGGGACTCGCTCCGTCTGCAACCACGGGACCCTCGAACGAAGCGAGCTGAAGGTCTGAGGTGTCCGGCTTGAGCAGGTAGCTGGTATGCCTCAATTTTGGTCACTTGGCGGAAGCCATGACCCCATGATGGCCCCATCCTTGGCCCCGTTTGGATCGACAGTCAAGGCATTGGGTTGGAAGTGTTGGGACACCGAAAACAAAGAACCCCAGTCGAATCAACGATCTGGGGTTCTCCTGGGACGGCCCGGGAAGGCCCGGGAAGGCCCGGGGCCACGCTACATCATGTCGATCATGACCTGACCAAAGCCCGAGCACGAGACCTGCGTCGCACCCTCCATCAGGCGCGCGAAGTCGTAGGTGACCTTCTTGCTGGCGATGGACTTTTCCATGCTGGCGATGATCAGGTCGGCGGCTTCCGTCCATCCCATGTGGCGCAGCATCATCTCGGCCGACAGGATCTCGGAGCCCGGGTTGACGT
>CAZQPN010000247.1:0-5029 GCA_964595215.1 uncultured Rubrivivax sp.
ACCACCTGCCCCAGCACCGCGACGCGGCCGGCCCGCGGCGCGCCGAAGCCGCCGAGCACGCGCAGCAGCGTGCTCTTGCCGGCGCCGTTGGGGCCGATCACGGCGACGCGCTCGCCGGCGCCGAACTGCAGCCGCGGCAGCGACAGCACGACGCGGCCGCCGGCCTCGCAGACGAGGCCGTCGATGTCGACCGCCAGCGCCGCGTCCGGGTTGGCGGGCAGGCGCACCGGCGTCACAGCAGCGCCTGCCGGATGCGCCGGCTCAGGGCATCGAACAGCATCACCAGCGCGACGACGACGATCAGGATGGTCGCCAGCCGGCTCCACTGGAACAGGCTGACCGCCTCGGAGATCAGCAATCCCAGACCGCCGGCGCCGATGAGGCCGAGGATGGTCGAGTCGCGGATGTTGAACTCCCACACGTAGAGGTGGCAGGAGACGAACTGCGGCAGCACCGACGGCCACACGGCGTGGCTGAAGACCTGCGCCGGCGACGCGCCGGTGGCGCGCACGGCGTCGATGGCGGCCATGTCCAGCGTCTCCAGCGACTCGGCGTAGAGCTTGCCGTAGGTGCCCATCGAGTGCAGCGCGATGGCCAGGATGCCGGCCATCGGCCCGAGACCGACGATGCCCACGAGCACGAGGCCGAAGACCAGCGTGTGCACGGCGCGCGCGACGTCGAGCACGCTGCGCGCCGCGCCGGCGACGATCCGCGGCGCGCCCAGGTTGCGCGCCGCCAGCAGGCCCAGCGGCAGCGCCAGCAGCGCCGCCAGCAGCGAGCCGAGGGTGGCGATCTGCAGCGTGACCCAGGTCGCGCGGCCGAGCGCGGCGAGGAAATCCGCCTCCACCGCGCGCCGGTCCTCCACGCGCAGCAGCGTGCCGTCGTCGCTGCGGTACTCCAGCCGCGGCTCGCCCCACCACAGGTCGACGACGCTGGGGCGCAGGAAGTCGCCCACCGAGCGCAGCAGGTTGCCCAGCGGGTCGCGCCCGAAGTTCAGGTCGCCGGCCGCTCCCAGCGTCGCCAGGCACAGCGCGACGAGCGCGAGGTAGGCGGCGGTGAGCCACGCGAAGCGCGCACGCGGGCCGAGCCCGGCGCCGGACCGGGCCGCGGCGGGCGCGGCAGCTGCGGTGCTCACTTGGGCTGCAGCTTGCCGGTCGCCAGGCCGGCGTCGCGGATCGGCTTGTAGAAGGCGTTGTCGCTGTCGACGAAGCCGGTGTAGTGCGGCGGCAGCAGGTCCGGCTGCGTCTTCAGCCGCGGGCCCACCTCGGCCAGCGCGGCCTGCACCCGCTTGACGAAGGCCTTGTCCGCGTACAGGCCCTCGCGCAGCGCGAAGGCGTCGTTGGGCAGCGGGTCCGACTGCCAGATCACGACCGAGCGCTCGGCCTGGATCAGCCCCTGCTCGATCATCGCGTTGCGGTTGCGGTTGTAGTCGGCGCCGGCGTCGAGCTGGCCCGCCGCGACCTGGGTCTCGATCGCCTGGTGCTTGGTGTGCACGACGCGCGCGAAGTGGCGCTCGGGGTCGATGCCCTGCTGCATGAAGAAGTGCAGCGGGATCAGGTAGCCGGAGGTCGAGCCCTTGTCGCCGAAGGCGAAGGTCCGGCCCTTCAGGTCGGCCACCGACTTGATGCCGGAGTCGGGGTGGGTGACGATCAGCGCGTGGTACTCGGGCTTGCCGTCGTACTCGATGGTCGACACCACCTGGGCGCCGGCCGCGTGGTTCGCCAGCACATAACCCCACGGGCCCATCAGCGCGAGGTCGACCTGGCCGTTGGCCAGCGCCTTGGCCAGCCCCTCCCAGCTGTCGACGGTGCGCAGCTGCACCGGCCTGCCGAGGCGCGAGGCCAGGTGGTCGGCGAGCGGGCGGTAGGTGGCGTCGTTGCGCTCGCGGTCGGGCTGGAACAGGCCGACGCCGAAGATCAGCGGCGCGGCCGCGGGCTGCGCCGACGCCGGCGCGGCGGCCCCAGCGGCGAGAGCCGCGATCGCGGCCATGGTGGCCAGGGTCTGGCGGCGGGTGACGGGCCTCGTCATGAAGGAACTCCTTGCGCCGGGGCGCCGGGCTGGGGGGCAGCACCGCCACCGGCGGGCGCGTCGACCCCCCAGGCGGCGGGCAGGTGGATCAGGTCGGCCGGCTCGTCGATGTCGGCCACCGGCGGCAGCTCGGCCAGCCGCAGGCCGGCGGCGGTGGCACGTGAACGGGTGGCCGCCATCACCGACGGTGTGCTCCAGGCGATACCGTCGAACAGTGCCGGCGCCGGCCGCGCCAGGCCGACCAGCGCGTAGCCGCCGTCGAGCGCCGGCACGACGACGGCGTCGGCATCGTCGAGCGCCGCGGCGGCGGCGCGCAGCATCGCGGCGCCCAGCGCCGGTGCGTCGGTGCCGATCAGCAGCGCGCGCGGCGCCCCATCCAGGTGGCGCGCGAGGGCACGCGCCATGCGCGCGCCGAGATCGCCCTCCCCTTGCGTCGTGGCCCGCAGCCCCCAGCGGCCGCGCACGCGGTCGAAGGCCGGGTGGTCGAGGCCGGGCGTGACGCACAGCTCCACCGGGCCCAGGCCGGCGGCCACCGCCTGCCCCAGCGCGTGGCCGAGCATGCGCTCGGCCAGCGCCGCCGCGCCGTCGGCGCCGAGCGCGGGCATGAGCCGCGTCTTCGCCCGCCCGGCCACCGGGGCCTTGGCGAAGACGATCACGCTGCAGTGCCCGCTCACCGGTAGGCCTCGGCCAGCGCCCGCGCCGACTCGCCGCGCCAGTAGCGCCAGCGCAGGCGCCACATCAGCACGATGGTGCGCCAGGCACCGCGGCTGTCCCAGCGCCGGCCGGAGGTGACGACGCGGTCGCGCAGGCAGGCCGGGCGTCCGAGCGCGCGCAGCCGCCGGCTGAGCTCGATGTCCTCCATCAGCGGCTGGTCCGGAAAACCGCCGACGCGCTCGAACCACGCGCGCCGCACGAAGATCGCCTGGTCGCCGGTCGCGATGCCGGTCCAGCGCGAGCGCCGGTTCATCATCGCCGCGACCACCGGCAGCCAGGCCGAGCGACCGTCGATGCGGACGTCGAAGCGGCCCCAGCCCGCCGGCGCCGCCAGCCCGTCCGTGCGCGTCAGGCCCAGCACAGCGGCGATGCGCGCGTCGGCGCCGTCGGGCAGCCGCGTGTCGGCGTGCAGAAAGAGCAGCGCAGGGCCCCGCGCGATGTCGGCGCCGGCGTTCATCTGCCGCGCGCGCCCGCGCGGCGCGTCGATCACGGCGTCGGCCAGCGGTGCCGCCAAGGCCGGCGTGCCGTCGCGGCTGCCGCCGTCGACGACGATCAGCTCGACGCCGCGCGCGCGCAGCGGTTGCAGCGCGGCGAGCACGGGTTCGATGCCGGCGGCTTCGTCGAGCACGGGCACGACGATGCTGAGGACGGGCGTCATCGGGGGGCGACCAGGGTCAGCGGCGGGCCGCCGCGATCAGGCCGCCTGCGCCGCCGGCTCGGCCTCCAGGGCACCGCCGCAGCTGCTGCCCTGGCCGGCGGTGCAGCCGTAGCAGTGGTCGGCGACGCGGATCGGCTGGCCCGTCGGATCGGCGGCCAGCAGGTCGCGCAGGTGGCCACGCGAGCGGCCCGGCAGCGACGCCGGCAGGCCGAGCATCTGGTTGAAGTCGCAGTCGTGCAGGTCGCCCTGGTAGTCGACGCTGATGAGGCTGCGGCACATCACGGTGGCCAGGTTGTCGTCGCGGTGCGCGCTGCGCAGCAGCGTCATGTAGGTCGCGAACTGTCCCTTCGACACGAGCGTGCTGCCGAAGCGCTGGATCGGCATGTTGGCGAGCGCGAACAGCCGGTTGAAGCGGATGCCGAAGTGCGCCATCAGCTCGCGCTTGTAGTCCGCCTCCAGCGCAGCCTGCGGCGGCGGCAGCGACGGGCCTTGCGGGTTGTAGACGAGGTCCAGCAGCCTCCCACTGCCGTCGACGCCGTAGCCCAGCGCGTTGAGCCGCTGCAGCCCGGCGAGGCTGCGCTCGAACACGCCGTCGCCTCGCTGTCGGTCGACATTGGCGGCCGAGTAGCACGGCAGCGAGGCGACGATCTCGACCGCGTTGCCGGCCAGGAACTCGGCCAGGTCCTCCTGCCCGGGCTCGGACAGGATGGTCAGGTTGCAGCGGTCCATCACCTTGACGCCCATCGCCCGCGCGGCTGCCACCAGGCGGCGGAAGTGCGGGTTCAGCTCGGGCGCACCGCCGGTCAGGTCCAGCGTCGACAGCCCGCGCACGCGCAGCACCTCGAGCACCAGGTCGACCGTCCCGGCGTCCATTTCCTCGGTCCGGTTCGGCCCGGCGTTGACGTGGCAATGCAGGCAGCTCTGATTGCAGCGGTAGCCCAGGTTGACCTGCAGCGTGTCCAGGCGGGCGCGCCGCAGCGGCGGGAAGTCTGTCTTGGCGAGCAGGGGCAGGGTGGCGTGCATGGGTGGAATTCTCGGGAGGACGACGGTGGGCCGGCTTGCGACCGGTCCGCCTTTACCTTACGACGAAGCCGGCGCCGCGGTTACAGCAGGGTCACCAGCGCAGCAGCCGCGGTCCGAGCAGCGCGCCGAGCGCGCCGCTGGCCAGCACGCCCAGCGAGTACCAGGCGGCGACAAAAGCCGGCGACAGCTCGTCGCAGGTGACCGCATACGCCAGGGCCCCGACCGCACCGGCCAGCACGCCGGCGGCGAAGCCGGCCAGACGCGGGCGCGTCGGTGCCAGCCCGCGCAGCGCCCACAGCGCGCCGGCCAGCGCCGGCAACGACAGCAACAGCACGCTGGTCGGGCAGACCTGCCACGACGAGCCCAGCACCGCGGCCATGCGTTGCGACTCGGGTGCGCGCACCACGGCCAGGACGCCCAGCACCGCCATCGCGACGACGACGGCGACGACGGCCCAGGTCGGCACGCGCAGCCGCGCCACCGGCCGCCCCAGCCGAGCCACCCACCACACGGCCGCCAACGCCAGCAACGCGGCGTAGCCGAGCTTGATCCACATGCCCGGCTCGGTCATCAGCGTCATCGGCACGGCATCCTTGGCCAGCTGAG
>CAZQPN010000248.1:0-5001 GCA_964595215.1 uncultured Rubrivivax sp.
AGCAGCAGGGCTTCATCACCGGCTACCGCGCCGAGATCGACCGCCGCCGCATCGGTCTCGGGGTGCTGGCCTTCGTGCGGGTGGAGACCGAGCGCAGCGGTGGCGCCGCGATGCGCGAGCTCGAGGCGCAGGTCCGCGCCCTGCCCGAGGTGATCGCCTGCCACTACATCAGCGGTGCCGGCACCTTCGAGCTGCAGGTCATGGCCACCGACCTGGACGCCTATGCGCGCTTCTCGGTCGAGACCCTGCTGAACCTGCCCAACGTGAAGGACATCCACACGAGCTTCTCGCTCGGCGAGGTGAAGGCGGGGGCGGCGCTGCCGCTGGGGCACCTGGCGGGCGGCCCCGGGCGCTGAGCACCGTGTCATCCGGGGGTGGCCCGCCGGGCGAGCCGCCCCTCAGCGCGCCATCGGCGCCTTCAGCGTGGCCAGCGGCACCGACTCGCGCGCCAGTCCCTCCAGCATGCGGCGCACCTCCTCGAAGCCGCGCACCGCATTGAGGGCCTGGAAGTCGCCCCAGCGCAGCGCGGCGGGCACGTCGTTGTAGACCTCGCGCGGCGCGGCCAGGCAGGCCACCTCCAGCGTGTCGGCCGCCGGCAGCGTGAAGCGCTGCGCCCCCGGCAGCTCGAGGGGCCGGTCGGGCCGCACCAGCGGGTCGGGCGCGAAGCGGCTGGGGAAGATGCGCTGCACCACCCCCTGCGGGTCACGGGCGTAGCAGTAGACATATGCCGGCACGTTGGGCCGCACGCGCACGCCGAAGGGCTCGCCCGGCTGGTAGGCGGCCTTCAGCGGCTCCAGGGCCAGCGTGATGCGCGAGGTCGGCGCAGCGGGCGCGGTGGGTACGGGGGCGACGCCGGCGGGCGCCACCGGCGTCGCCACGGCGGCGGTGGCGGTCGAGGGGGCGCCGGCGTCGGCGAAGGGCTGTGCCGGCGGTGGCGGGAAGGGCCCGCCGATGAAGCGCGTGAACAGCGCCAGGTCCACCACCGGCGTGTCGCCGAGGCCCACGGCCAGGCGGTATGCCGCCACCGCCTGGCGCAGCGCCGGCGTCACGGCGCCGTCCACCGGCCCGTCGTAGAAGCCGCGGTTGCGCAGCTGCAGCTGGAAATAGGGCGTGAGCTCGCCGGCGCGCTCCATGCCGATGAACCAGTCCTCGATCTCGGCGCGCACCTCGGGGTTGTCGGCGTCGGCCCCGATGCAACTCCAGTACGGCAGCTTGAGCAGGCGCCCGAACAGCTCCACCGAGGCCAGCTCGACCATGTTGCGCAGCGCCTGCGCGGTGCCGTCGGTGCGCTGGAACGAGGTGCTGAAGTTGATGCCGACCTTGCTGATCGTGGCCTGCGAGTCGAGGGCATTGCCCTCGCGCAGCAGCGTGGTCTGGTTCTTGGAGACGGCACCGGGCACCACCGCCAGGTCGCGCGTGGTGACCATGGCCAGGTCCAGCCCGAGCACGTTGAGCTGGCGGCTGCGCGAGGCCCCGGCGCCGAACAGCCCGCCCAGGCTGCCGCCGACGTCCGACTGCCGGCGCAGCACGCTCTCGTCGAGCTGGCTGATCGAGCCCCGCAGTCCGAACTGCGGCACCACCGCGAAGGGGCTGCGGTTCTGCGCGCTGGCCAGGAAGGCCACCAGGTTGTTGGCGTCCTGGCCGAAGGCGATGACCTGGATCGCGCGGCTGCGGCGGTTCATGTCGGAGATCGCCGAGATCATCATGTCGCGCGTGCCGGCGCTGACCTTCTGGGTGGCGTCGGTCAGGTCCTCGAGCAGCACGCTGACGTCGCGCGTGCCGTAGGCGATGTACAGGTTGTCCATGCAGCGCAGCGCGTCGGCGAAGCCGGTGACGTTGCGCTGCGGGGCCGCCGGCGGCTGGGCCGCGGCCGCACGGTCCGGACCCGCCGGCGGCAACCGTGGCACGGGTGCGCAGGCGCTGGCGGCCAACGCGGCAGTCAGGATCCACAGGGCTCGCATCGCTCGGTCTCCGTCGCAAGGGGGCCGGGTCGCGGCTCGGCCCCGGTTGGCCATCAACGGCAATTGTTGCCGACCTGGATGATGTCGCCGGTGACGATGACCGTGGTCTCGCGTCGGGCCGAGGTGCCGATGCGCGTGTCCTCGAACACGTTGCCGATCGCGATGTTGCAGCCGCTGCCGAGCGCGCCCGCCGCCGCGCCGCCGGCGCCGCCCGTGCCGGCGCCGATCAGCGTCACGTCCCCCTGGCGCAGCAGCGCGCGGCTGCGCGCCGTGGCGTCGGCCGCCTGCTGGCTCTTGGCGCGCGCCAGGCGGGCGTTGATGTCGTCGCCGATGTCGATCGGGCCGGCGTGGGCGGGGACGGCCAGCAGGGCGCACAGGGCGGCGGCGAGCAGGGTGCGGGGCATGATGTTCTCCTTCGGGGCTGGGGGCACGGCCGGGGTCAGGGCCGGCCTCACGGTTTGTGGCGGGGTCAGCGGCCGACGATCAGTTGAGGCCGCCCAGCACGCCGCCGATCAGCACGGTCTGGTTTTCCTGGGCGCCGCGAGCAGCCTGCGTGATGCGACCGACGACGCTGGCGTCGGTGCGCACCGTGCCCGAGGTGTCGCGCACGCTGCCGATGCTGACGAGCTGGGCGCGGGGGCTGAACTCCGCGGTCTGCGTCACGCTGCCGGCCAGGAAGCCGCGTGCCTCGACCGTGCCTGCAGTGCGCTCCGCGCTGCCCACGCTGACCGTCTGCGAGCGCCGTGCAAAGTTGCTGATGCCGTCGGTCATCGACTGGGTCAGGTCGCCCACCACCATCCCGCCGGCGTTGACGACGCCGGTGGCGTTGTCGACCGCACCAATGGCCACGCGCTGCACGCTGGTCCCTTCACCCCCTGCCATCGACTGCAGGGCCTGGCCCTGGAAGAAGCCGGCCGCCGTCGCGCGGGTTGGCGCGCCGCCGCTCACGCTGCCCACCTGGAAGGTCTGCTCATGGAGGTTGGCCACCGCGTTCGAGCCGCTGCCCTGCTGCGTGATGGAGCTGCCTGCGGCCACCGCGCCGCCGGCTTCGATCTGCCCAGCTGCATCGACGCCGGAGATCGAGCCGATCGCGACCGACTGCCGCAACCCGCCCTGCTGCACCTGCGTGAGCGCCCCGCGCAGTGTGCCCTGGGTCTGCGCCGACAGCGCCTGGCTGCCGTCGATCGCGCCCACCAGCAGCCGCTGCGACCCGGCCGCCCCTGGGGTGCCTGCCCGCGCCGTGCCGGCCTGCACCACCGTGGCGTCGACCGTGCCCTGCGTGGTCGCGGACTGGAGCTGGCCGCCTGTGATCGTGCCCACGGCGATGCGCTGGTCGAGCGCGATCTGGCTCGTCTGCGTCAGGCTGCCGCCGACGGCGCTGCCCGAGGTCTGCAGCGACCCGCCAGCGGCATCACGCACGGTGCCGACCTCCACGGTCTGAGCCGGTGGCGCGGTGCCCGCTGCGACCGATGACTGCAGACGCATGTCCTGCGTCACGTCGACGCTCACCACGCCGCGCGCCTGCACGTTCTGCGCCCGGAGGTCGCCCACCACGCCGGCGACGTCCAGCGTCTGGCGGCCCACCGTGGTGACGCCGAAGCCGCTGCGGGTCTGGGTGAGGTTGCCGTTGACCGCCGCGTCGGTGGTGAGGCTGCCAAGGAGGCCGTTTCGGAGTTCGCGCGCGCCGCCGATCGAGACCACCTGCCCGGCGCCGCCACCGCGCTGGTTGCTGGACTGGGTGATGCTGCCGCTGACCGAGGCCCGCGTCGTCAGGCTGGCGGCCGGGCCTTCGGTCGCCGCGATGGTGTTGGACGTGCCGTCGGCGATGCCGGACGGGTCCTGCTGCGCCTGCGCCGCACCTGCGGCGAGGGCGAGCGTCAGCGCGAGGGTCAGGGGGCTCGGGCGGAAGGGGCGGGTCATGGCGTTCTCCTCGGGTGGAGGCCGGCGAACCGTTCGGCGGCCATGTGGACCTGACGGGCGGCATCCGACGGCGGATGCGAGAGACACAAAGTGTTACATCCTGGGGTCCTCGAGGCCGTTCCTCTGCAGCGGCCACGGCCCCCACCCTGCAGTCCTCGGGGTCTTGCATCCAGGCGCGCCGCGGCTGCGTCACGCAGGCATGCACGGCATGTCTTTGCTCCTGGCACCACCGCCGGCTGCCCCGGGTCACCCCGCGGGCCGGCGGTCGGCCGGCGCCGTTACGATCCGTCGCCAGCCCCCTGGTGTCGCCGCCCACCCCCTTTGCCCGATGGATGCCACCGCCCTCGAGCCGCTGATGCGGGCCGTCGCCCGCCAGGACACGCGCGCCTTCCGCGCGCTCTTCGAAGCCACCTCGGGCCGGCTGCTGGCGATCGCGCTGCGCGTGCTGGACGACCGCGGTGCGGCCGAGGACGTGCTGCAGGACGTCTTCCTGGGGCTGTGGCACCGCCACACCACCATCCCCGACCCCTGCCGCCAGCCGCTGGCCTGGCTGACCACGCTGGTGCGCAACCGTGCCATCGACGCCGCGCGCCGTCGCCGTCCCGAGGTGCCGTTGCAGTGGGAGGACGCCGACGGCGAGGTCCGGGGCCACGACCTCGCGGACGACAACCCCGGTCCGCCCGAGCAGATCGAGGCCGTACAGGCCGACGCCCGCCTGGGCGACTGCCTGGGCCGGCTGGACACCGACCCGCGCCAGGCGCTGCTGCTGGCCTACTACGAGGGCCTGACCCACGTCGAGGTGGCGACGCGGCTGGCGCGCCCGCTGGGCACCGTCAAGGCCTGGGTGCGGCGCAGCCTGATGAGCCTGCAGGACTGCCTGGGGGCGCCGGCATGACGGCACGGCGCGAGGGGCGGCGATGAACTGGTACCACTCCGCGCGGGCGGTCGACCTGCTGGCCGCCGAGTACGTGCTGGGCACCCTGCACGGCCGTGCCAGGCACCGCTTCGAGGCAGTGATGGCCGCGCGGCCGGAGGTGGCGGCGCGGGTCGCCGACTGGGAGGCCCGGCTGCACCGCATGGCGCACGCGCTGCCGCCGGTGGCGCCCAGCCCGGCGCTGTG
>CAZQPN010000249.1:0-4988 GCA_964595215.1 uncultured Rubrivivax sp.
TGTGCGGGACCTGCATGGACGCGCGCGGCCTGCGTGAGGACGAGGTCATCGAAGGGGCCCGGCGCAGCACCCTGGCCCAGCTGGCCGACTGGACCATCGAAGCCGACAAGGTGCTGGTCTTCTAGAGCACGAAGGCCAGGCAGATGGTTCCAGAGCTGGGTGTCATCGAGGGCTACTTCGGCAAGCCGTGGGGCCACGAGGACCGCAAGCGCGTGCTGACGCAACTTCGAGAACTGGGCTACTCATGGTTCCACCACGCGCCGAAGGCGGATGCATTCCTGCGCCGACGCTGGCGCGAGCCGCACCCGCCGGACGCCTTTGCCCGGCTGGCCGACCTCGCGGCGCACTGCCGCCGCCTGGGCATGCGCTTCGGTATCGGGCTCAGCCCCTACGAGCTGTACCGGGACTACACGGGCACCGCGAAGGCGGACTTCGAGGCCAAGCTTCGAACGCTCGACGAGATCGGCATCGATGAGCTCGCGATCCTCTTCGACGACACGCGCGGCGATGTGCCGGACTTGGCCGCGCGCGAAGCCGAGATCGTGCACGCCGCGTTGACCACCACCCGCGCCAGCCGGGTCGTGATGTGCCCGACCTATTACTCCGACGACAGGATGTTGGACGTCGTCTTCGGCGAGCGCCCTGCGGGCTACCTCGACGAGCTCGGGCGCCGGCTCGATCCGCGCGTCGACGTCTATTGGACGGGCGAAGAGATCTGCGCCCGCGAGTTCGGGGTCGGGCATCTGACGCGTGTGGCCGAATCGCTGGGGCGTAAGCCGACGCTGTGGGACAACTACCCGGTCAATGACGGACCGCGGATGTCGCGCTTCCTTCACGTGCGCGGATTCACGGGGCGCCCGAGCGCGATCGGTCCCCTCATCGCGGCGCATGCCATCAACCCGGCGATGCAGCCGCACCTGAGCCTGATTCCTGCCGCCACACTGGCGGCCAGCTACCGCGAAGGTCCGGCCTACGCCTACATGCACGCCTTCCGCGAGGCCGCGCGCAGCTTGGCAGGCGCCGAAGTCGCGGCGATGCTTGAGGAAGACCTGCATGCCCTGCAGGACCGGGGCATCGACCAGTTGGACGATGAACGACTGCGACTGCAGCAGCGCTATCTGGCCGTGAACCATCCCATGGCGGCCGAGGTGGTGCGCTGGCTGGATCGGGCCGACACGGTCGACGGCTGGGTCGAACAGGCATGACCGCAGGCCCTGCTGGCCTTGAACCCAACCATTGCAAACCCTCGAGACCCCTATGGCCCCCCTTCGAATCGCGCTGACCCTGGCGCTGACCTTTGCCACCTGCATGCCCATGGCAGCCCACGCCCAGGCCGACAAGGCCACCATCGATGCGCTCGAGGGCTACTTCGACTTCGTGGACGCGAACGCCGGCACGATCCTGCCCCAGCAGATCCCGGCCGAGGACTACAAGAAGTTCTACGTGCTCGACGTTCGCGATGCGGACCAGTTCGCGAAGGAACATGTACCCGGCGCTGCGAACATCGAGTGGCGTCAGGTCTTCGCGCAGCGCGCCAAGTTGCCGAAGGACAAGACCATCCTCGTCTACTGCAATACCAGTTCATTCGCTGCCCAAGTGGCCATGGCGCTGCGCATCGACGGCTTCGAGAATGTGCGCCTGCTGTACGGCGGCTTCAACGAATGGAAGGCGCGCGGTGGCATGGAAGCCCACGCGCGGGCGAGCAAGAAGAGCTGACGGGTGAGCAGTCTCCCGCTTCCATGGCCCGTTCTGGCTCCTGAGTCGGCTCTGTCTGCACTGCACGGGCGCGATCCGCTGTAGGGCCGGGATCGTCCGTGGCCCTGCGCACTCCTGCCGTGCTCTACGCCGGCATCAGGCCCGTCGTCGGCTTGGCCGTCACCCTCGCCTTGCATGCACTGGTTTTCGTGCTGGCCTCCACGCACTGGGGCGCGCTCAAGGACAGGCCTGACCCGCCGCCACGTGAGCAGACGATCACGTTGTTGGTCCTCCAACCGCCCGAGCCAGAGAAGGCTTCGCCGGAACCCGAAGCCCCGCCCGTCGTGGCGGCTGCCCCGCTGCCGCCGGCACCCATCGCGGTGCCAGAACTCAGCTCGCCGGTGGAACCGGCCGCACCCCGCACACCTGCATCCATGGCGGCGCCGCCAGCGCCGACGGCAGAAGAGTGGGCCTTCGCCGCCACGTACAAACTGAAGAACAGCAAGGGCTACCGCTACACCTGGGGCCAGCAGGTCCGCAGCATGATGGGCACGGCGGTCGAGGGGCCCGACCAAGGCATGGTCCGGTTCCGGGTGGAGATCGCGCCCGACGGCAGCCTGACCAGGCTCGAGACGCTCTGGTCCACATCAGTCACTGCCGAGCGACTGGCCCGCCAGGCTGTCAGCAGCATGCCGCGTTGGCCGCCCACGCCGACGGGCAAGCCCTTGATCTTCGAGAGGACCATTTCCTTCTCGCCCTTCGCCTCGGATGGTCCGCCTCTCTACAAGGACGACTGTCTTCCTGACGCGCCGACATTCATCAATCCGTTCGTGTGGGATGGCAAGTCAGCACAGGTGCATGTCCAGGCCGAGCCGCCCGAGACGCCGGACCCCCAGGCGCTGGAGGACTGCCTCAAGCAACTGCCGAAGGACTCGATCGAAGCAGAAAGCGCGCATGACCAGCGTCTGATGGACCAATGGGGCTGGCGCTCCAGCACGCCGGGACGATGAATATTCACCTCGTTGCCGGCGAAGTGATTTCGGACCTCGAAGCCAGGCCTTGGCGCTGGCACGCCGTCGACGTCAACTCCTTAAACGGCTGGCCGTCAGTAGTGGGTCGAGGACCGCCGATCAACGCCGCCCGATGACGGGCCCGTGTCCGACAGTCGGCCGACCGTCGACCGGACCCGCCCGAGAATTCCTTCTTGGCCATGCACCGACGGTCGCGGCTGACCCGGCGCCTGGGCGATCGAACGCGCGTTCGTGCCAGGTCGACGTCCGCGCCGGCCGCGCGATCCGACCGTCAAGGCCAGCCCCGCGCGCCACCAGAAGACCCGACGCCACGGCCGAAGCGCCCGCTGCGGCATCATCGACGCCGATGCTCACCATCGCCGGCCTGGCCAAGGCCTACGCCGACACCCCCGTCTTCCGCGACATCGACCTCGCCCTTGCGCGGGGCGAGTTCGTCGCCCTGCTCGGCGACTCCGGCGTCGGCAAGTCGACGCTGCTGAACTGCATCGCCGGGCTAGACCGGCCCGACGCCGGCCGCATCGTGCTCGACGGCGAGGACCTGTCGCGCCTGGACGACGACGCCAGCGCGCGCTTGCGGCGCACGCGGCTGGGCTTCGTCTTCCAGGCCTTCCACGTGCTGCCGCACCTGAGCGTGGCCGAGAACGTCGGCCTGCCGCTGCGCCTGCTCGGCCGGCCCGACGAGGCGCGCGTGCAGGCCGTGCACGACGCCGTCGGCCTCGGGGCGCTCGGCGAGCGCGCGCCGGCGCAGCTGTCCGGCGGCCAGCTGCAGCGGGTGGCGATCGCGCGCGCGGTGGTGCACCGGCCGGCGTTGATCCTGGCCGACGAGCCGACCGGCAACCTCGACCCGGCGACCGCCGAGCGCGTGCTGACGATGCTGGTGGCGCAGGTGCACGAGGCCGGCAGCGCCTGCCTGCTGGTGACGCACTCGGCGGCCGCCGCCGCGCGCGCCGACCGCGTGCTGCGGCTGACGGCCGATGGCGTGCGTGACGCATGACGGACACCGCCACCGGCCGGCCGGCATGACGCGCGCCACGGGCACGCCCAGTGACCGCCCACGCTGGCGCGACCTGCTGCAGCTGAGCGCGCGCGAGTGGCGCCACCACCCGGCGCGCCACGCGGTGGCGCTGCTGGCGGTCGCGCTCGGCGTCGCGCTGGCGTTCTCGGTGCACCTGATCAACCGCTCCGCGCTGGCCGAGTTCTCGTCCGCGCTGCGGGCGACCAACGGCGAGCCGGACCTGAGCCTGCGCGCGCAGGCCGACGGCATGCCGGACGCGCTGTTCGAGCGCGTCGCGCTCGCCGACGGCGTGCAGCACGCGAGCCCGGTGCTCGAGGTCGACACCCACGCGCGCCGGGCCGACGGCGCCGGCGCGCCGGCCGACGCGGGAGCCAATGACGCGCCGGCGCGCGTGCCGCTGCGCGTGCTCGGCATCGACGCGCTGCGCATCGCCCCGCTGGCGGCCGACCTGATGCCGCGGCCGGCCGACGGCGCCGGCCGGCTCGCGTGGCTGGACCCGGGGCTTGTCTTTCTCAACGCCGCGGCGCGCCAGCGCCTGGGCCTCGCCGACGGCGACCGCATCGAGCTGCAGGCTGGCATGCGCTGGGGCCCGCTGCAGGTGGCCGGCGCCGTCGCCGCCGGTGGCCCGCCGCTGGCGGTGGTCGACATCGCCGCGGCGCAGCACCTGTTCGACCGCGCCGGGCAGCTCACCCGCATCGACCTGCGGCTGGCGCCGGGCGCCGATCCGCAGGCGCTGGCGCGCACGCTCGCACTGCCGCCGGGCGTGCAGCTGCAGCGGCCGCGCGACGCCGAGCAACGGGTGTCGCAGCTGTCGCGCGCCTACCGCGTCAACCTCACGGTGCTGGCGCTGGTGGCGCTGTTCGTCGGCGCCTTCCTCGTCTACTCGGTCGTCGCGCTGTCCGTTGCCCAGCGCACGCCGGCCTTCGCGCTGCTCGGCGTGCTCGGGCTGGCGGGCGGGCAGCGGCGTCGACTCGTGCTTCTGGAGTGCGCGCTGCTCGGCGCCGCCGGCAGCGCACTCGGGCTGCTCGGCGGCACGGCGCTGGCGGCGGCGGCGCTGCGCTGGCTGGCGGGCGACCTGGGCGGTGGCTACTTCCCGGGCATCACGCCGGCGCTGCAGATCGATGCCACGTCGGCGCTGATCTTCGGCGTCCTGGGCACCGCCGCGGCGGTGATCGGCGGCTGGGTGCCGGCGCGGCATGCCGAGCGGCTGCCGCCGGCGCAGGCGCTCAAGGGCCTGGGCAGCGCCG